>JAPLGT010000131.1:0-3126 GCA_026390035.1 Chloroflexota bacterium | reverse complement strand
CCCTGCGGAAATGCCGCGGCCAGTATGACGGCGCGCATCCCGGCCACGCTAACCATGATGGCCATGCAGGCCAACCAGACCCGGGTTGCGCCGACAGTGCGTGCCATGATCACAAGAACCGCCGAAGCAGCTGTGGTCTTGAGTTCAATGTCTGGTAAAGACTGCATGCAGACTGAGCCGGTTTGTTTCATCCCAGATGAACATTTTCTTTTCAAGCGCCCGATTGGGTCGAATCAGAACGCTTCGGTGGACCACAGTTATCGCTACGGATCGACCCAGCATGGCCAACGTGAACCACATCACGGTGTCGAGTTTCCCAATGCGCAAGGCACGCCGGTGCTGGCGGCTGCAGATGGCCTGGTGGTCTTTGCCGGTGATGACAAAAAGGCGGTTTTATCCTGGGTTCCAAACTTTTATGGGAATGTGGTGGTGATCGCGCATACCCTACCGGGATTGGATCAGACGGTTTACAGCCTTTACGGACACCTGTATCAGATCAATGTGAAGATGGGGCAGCAGGTCAGTGTAGGCGATCAGATTGGGCAGGTCGGCGCAACCGGCGCGGCCATAGGCAGTCATCTGCATTTTGAGATCCGTTCGGTCAAGAATGATTATCGCTCTAATCGTAACCCGGAGCTGTGGCTGGCTCCGCTGCCCGGAAAGGGCGTGCTGACCGGTCGTATCCAGGATTCGCAGGGCAAGCTCATTGATGGGCTGATAAACGTCCAGCGCGTTGAGAATGGTGTGCTTCTGCCCCAACCGGTGACCGCGCTGGAGACGTATGTCAGCCAGGAAAACCAACCGGTGAATGGGGATGATATCTGGCAGGAAAATTTCGCGGCTGGTGAGCTGCCAGCGGGTGATTACCGCCTGACGTTATATTTTCACGCTGCCATTCATGAACTAATGGTCAAAATTGAGCCAGGCAGGCTGACTTTTGTCAGGTTCGTAATCAAGTAAGTGTCTCCACACTGCTTTGTGAGGAAAAGATGTTCTGATCAATTGCTCGGTGTAAATGGAAATACCTGAAAGAATGGCTTTTGTGGCGGCTCAGCGCTTGAGTATTGAACGGTTCTGGGCTTCGCGAGTGGCAAGATCTTTTTTGTAAAGAGACAATTATTCAGAGGAGAGAACAATGGGACTAAAACCTGATCACTGGATTCGCAAGATGGCAAGAGAGTACGCGATGATTGAACCCTATGTCGATACCCAGGAGCGCACCGGAGTCATCTCTTATGGTGTCTCATCTTACGGATATGACTTGCGCGTAGCCGATGAATTTAAGATTTTTACGAATGTTTTTGGAGCCACAGTTGACCCAAAACATTTTGACCCGAAAAGTATGGTCGATTTTTCGGGTGAAGTTTGCATTGTGCCGCCCAATTCATTTGCGCTGGCGCGCTCAATTGAATACTTCCGCATCCCACGTGGGGTGCTGACGGTCTGTCTGGGAAAATCTACGTATGCGCGTTGTGGGATCATCGTTAACGTGACGCCCTTCGAACCGGAGTGGGAAGGATTCGTAACGCTTGAAATCTCCAATACCACCCCGCTCCCGGCCAAAATCTATGCAAATGAAGGGTTAGCTCAGGTGTTGTTTTTTGAAGCCGATGAGCCCTGCGAGATCTCTTATGCAGATAAGAAGGGTAAATATCAGAAGCAGCAGTCAATCGTGCTGCCGAAGCTCTAATATGTTTACAGAGCGGGTCACCTCACTTGAGCCAGAAGGCGCATATGCTGTTTTGGCAAGTGCCCAGGCTCTCGAAGCCCAGGGGCGCGATATTATTCATCTTGAACTTGGACAGCCGGATTTTCCTACCCCGGAAAACGTTCGGGAAGTGGGCATCCAGGCCATTCGAGATGGACAAACTCGCTATGTGGCTTCGGCGGGGATCCTGCGCTTCCGCGAGATCATCGCAGATTATGCTGGCAGGCAGCGCGGAATTACCATCCGACCTGAGCAAGTGGTGGTTTCGCCGGGCACCAAGCCCGGGCTGTTCTTCCCTCCGCTGGCGTTAGTGGCAGCGGGTGACGAGGTGATCTACCCCGACCCGGGTTTTCCGACCTATTCAGCGGTGATCAAGGTGACCGGGGGAGTGCCGGTACCGGTGACACTGCGCGAGGAAAATAATTTCTCCTTTGACCTGGATGCTTTTGACGCACGCATATCAGACCGGACGAAATTGATCATTCTCAATTCCCCATCCAACCCAACTGGTGGCGTGATCCCGTATGACGACCTGAAACATATCGCCGAAAAAGCACAGAAGCATAATGCCTGGGTGCTGACCGATGAGATCTATGCCCGCCTGGTATTTGATGGGCAATCTGTACCGTATATTTCGGCTTTTGACGGCATGCAGGAACGCACTGTCATCGTGGATGGGTTTTCAAAGACCTATGCCATGCCGGGTTGGCGGTTGGGATATATGATTGCGCCTGTAGCCCTGGCCGAAAGGTTGGAACTGCTGATTACGCATTCCGCGGGCTGCACGGCTGCCTTCACACAGATCGCCGGAATTGAGGCGCTGACCGGACCGCAGGAAGTGGTTGGAAACATGCTTGCAGAATACCAGCGCCGCCGCGATAGAGTCGTGGAGCTGATCAACGCTATTCCGGGTGTACATACCCAAACTCCCAGGGGTGCATTTTATGTGTTCCCGAATGTCAAGTCTTTTGGCCTGACTTCACGCGAGATTGCGAGCAGGCTGCTGGATGAGGCCGGGGTAGCGGTTCTGGCTGGCACCGATTTTGGTGCCGGTGGCGAAGGTTATCTGCGCCTGGCGTATGCCACTTCCATGGAAAAGATTGAGGCGGGCATCGCCCGGATGGCAGGATTCTTCGCCAGTTTGCGCTGAAGAAACTGAAACTGGAATACCCAAGCGGAATATGAAAAACAGCCGGGAGTTTGACAACCCGGCTGTTTTTGATTCGTGATTGGGTGAACGGCAGGCTTATTTAGCTGCGTCGTACTGCTTTACGTCGGCGATGGCTTTTTTGACGTTGACGAATGGCAGGATCAGCAGACCCACGACAAAGAAGAAAATCAATGAGAGGATTGCCAAACGCAGGTTGCCGAAGAGCTGATTCATCAACCCGAACAGCAGTGGGCCAATCCAGGATGTG
>JAPLGT010000176.1:0-18620 GCA_026390035.1 Chloroflexota bacterium | reverse complement strand
TTCTACAGTTGTGATGGAATCTTGTCTTTTTTCTACACTTACGATGGATTCTTCTTCGCTTTTCCCCCGTTCGACAGCCCCAAAACCCCCTTAAATAGCCAAAAACAGCTTTTCTATTCTACAGTTACGCTGGAAAGCACAATAGCCAGCGCTTCCAGGTGTCTTTATCCACTTGCTGCCGGGCAAGGGCCTCACCGATCAGGTCGGCGGCGATTTCATCCGTTGACCGCTGCTGCTTTTCTGCCATGGATTCCAATACGTTTTCCAACTTTTCATCCAGCCCATATTTGCGCGGCGTGGAAGTGGAACGTATCAAGCCAAGGCGTTCAAGCAAACGATTGATCGGCAGCATATACTATATAATACCAGAACATAGGTTCTAAATGCAACCAGTATTTGCTCGCGGGGTGTGGTTCAAAGTTTCGGAAAATGCCCGGATTTGTAGCTGGTGGCTTTCAAAGGGGTTTCTCGTAGAAAATATGCGCTGCTGGCAGCGAAATGAGGGGTCCGGGGTGGAATGGGCCGCTCTCACTCCGCATGATCCTGGCGGCGGCGGCGGCAGCCACTCATTCCAGCCCGGTTAAGAACTTTCTGCCTCTTCCGAAATGGTAAATATTGGACTCAGCACGCGAACACCCAGTGCCAGGCTGGGCATGAACTGTTGGGTTCTTGCAAGGGTTTTAATAGTATTCAGATGCTGCTGTGGCATAAAATTAATATAGGCATTTTTGGAACAGTGCGCAGATAAAAAAATTGTTTCTTCGATGTATTAATTTTGGAGGAAGATGAAAACAAGGCGTTTTATCGTCGCGGTTTTAATCCTGGTCAGTCTTGTTCCACAGGCTTTTACATTTTCACCGGCCAAGGCCCCACAGCAGCCGGGTTCGGTTCAAGCTCACCCGCCCATCACGCTGGTCACGTTTACCGTGGTGAACAACACCGGTGGGTTGATGAACTTCATCATGGACGGAAAGTCTAGACTTGGCTTTACCAAGATCTATCAGTATGGTGGCTACCTCGGCAGGAATGACTATCGTATTGAGCAAGGCAATTACGTGGTCACTTTCTGGGCTTGCGGGCGGCAGACTGCCAAGTTGCTGCGCATCACGGGCAACCGTAAAATCTTTCTTGACTGCAAGACGAACTTGATCATCCGTTAAAAAATTGGGTAAAACACGCAAAGATGTGATCAAGCTGCCGGAGATGGCAGCCGCTGGAAAATAAAATCTCCCGCGGGTAGATGCAGGCTTTCTGCACCCACCCGCGGGGTGGCTTTTGGGTGGGGAAGCAGGTCATTTGTGAAATTTTGAATTAGGTCTTGAATTTTCCCAAAAACGTTGTAATATATATTTGGTAGCATGGCCCTCGGTAGAATAATCAGATCCATATGTTCCGCCGGAGGTTCTATGAAAAGGTCTATCTTCACAGCTGTTGTGTTGGTTTCTTTATTGGCGATTCTTGTGACGACTGCTGGTGTTTCAAATAAGAGTATTGGACTGGCTGGAGTAAAATTTGTACCTAATAAAGGCGTTGTGCTGACCTTCCATACAGTCGGCACTTTCACCCCAGCCGAATTGGCAAAAGCAAGCATTGTAGTTAACCATACTGTATATGGTTTGCATTGTGCTGCCCAGGATGATACTCATGTAGATTGCCAGGCGCCAGGTAAGCTTACTCAATATCACGGTTATGCTGCCAAGGGTTATATCGCCGGGACTTGGTTCACCACATCCTTGCCCAAGGTGACTCACGCGCATGACATTAAGAACAAATAACAAGCTTACCAAGCACACATTGTTCACTGACTGAGGGCCATGAAGTTTGGTGTTTGTAACTTCAAACGAAAGCCGGGTGAAAAAAATCACCCGGCTTTTCCTATTTTTGTCACAAAAAGTGTTGTGCTTTTTTTATAAACTGCTGCAGGCTATTCAGGCAGGCAGCTTATGTTGGTTTCGCAAAAACGCCACCCTGTGCGGGGCAAGGGAAAACCGGAATGATAGGCTGGGTGAAAGGAAACCGGTTTCTGCGTAAATGAATTCATGTCACAAACTACGAGTCTTGCCGTCTCAGGAAAAACTTGGTAATTTCTTCAGAGATGGCCGGGATGATACCCAACCCGAGCACAACCGCCCATTCTGCCCCAGACATCCAGTGTGTGTTGAAGATGTTCTGTAAGAAGGGCACCACGCAGACCAGCAGGAGCAGCGCCAGTGAGACACCCACGGCGTATTGCATCCATTTATTAGAGAATACCCCCAGCTTGAAGATGGAGACGCGTTCTGAGCGCACCGTGTAGGCGCGGAAGAGTTCGCACAGCGAAAGCGTAATGAAGGCCATGGTTTCGGCCGTGCGCAGGGCGTCCAGTTCCACGATGCGCCAGTTGAAGCCGAGCAGAAAGGCCAGCCCGCTTTGACCGGCTGCGGGCAGGTGTCCGAGGCTGCCCAGTTCCCAGAGCAGGCCCAGGCAGAAGGCGGTCAGTACGGCGCCGGTCTGTGCAAAGGTCTGGACGATGATGCCGGTGCGCATGGAAGCGTTGATGATAGGTTCATTCCTGGGGCGCGGTTTGTGATCCATGATGTCCGGGTCGCCTTTTTCCATGGCGAGTGCCAGGGCTGGGGCACCATCGGTGATCAGGTTGAGCCAGAGCAGCTGAATGGCAGTCAGCGGGGCGGGCAGGCCGGCCAGGGTTGCCAGGAAGATGATCATGATCTCGGCCACGTTGGATGAGAGCAGGAAGAAGACAAATTTGCGAATATTGCCGTAAATGATGCGTCCCTGGGCGACGGCCGAGACAATGCTGGCGTAGTTATCATCGGTCAGCACCATGTCAGCGGTTTCCTTGGCCACATCGGTGCCGGTGATGCCCATGGCGATGCCGATATCGGCGCGTTTGATAGCCGGCGCATCATTGACACCATCGCCGGTCATGGCGACAACCTCATTGTTAGCCTGCAGGGCATCTACGATGCGCATCTTGTGTTCGGGGGAAACCCGCGCAAAAACATCGGTGTCTGCGATGACACTGATCAGCTGGGCATCTGTGATGGCGTCCAACTCGGCACCAGTCATGACCTTTTTGCCGGGGCGTAACAGCCCGATCGCTTCGGCGATGGCGCGGGCAGTGTTGGGGAAATCGCCTGTGATCATGACGGTGCGGATGCCGGCATGTCTGGCGGTGGCCAGGGCCACTTTAACTTCCTCGCGCGGTGGGTCGATCATGCCGATCAGACCGACAAAGATCAGATCCTGTTCAAGATTATCAGCGCTAAGCTCGCCAACGATGTTGGGAACTATCCGGTAAGCCACACCCAGCACGCGCAGAGCGTCACGTGTCATGGCATCGTTGGCATCCAGGATGGCCTGGCGGGCAGATTCGTCGAGCGGAACTGAGTGATCGTCCATGCTCTGGTGGCTGCTGCACAGTTTGAGAACCACATCTGGCGCGCCTTTGACTGCGATTACGCGCCAATCTTTGTGGGTATTGTTATGGAAGGGTGAAGGGTCATCTGGGCTTGGCGCAGCCACGGTGTGAATGGTAATCATGCGCTTGCGTTCTGAATCAAAGGGTACTTCGTTCTCGCGTGGGTAGGCTTCGTCCAGGTCTTTGTGCATCGCCCCGGCCTTTTCAGCCGCCACGATCAGGGCGGCTTCGGTCGGGTCGCCTACAACCTGGATGGTTTCGCCGCCAGCTGCTAGCTCGGCGTCGTTATTAATGACACCCAGCCAGAGCGCAGTCATCACGGCCGGGTAATCTGCAATCTGGATAGTTTTTCCAGTGACCTGGAAATCACCTTTTGGGGAATAGCCCGTACCTGTGACCGAAACAAACTGGTTTGCAGCCCACAGGCGCGTGACGGTCATTTCGTTCTGGGTCAGGGTGCCGGTTTTGTCTGAACAGATGGTTGTGGCCGAACCGAGGGTCTCGACCGAAGAGAGCTTGCGAATGAGGGCGTGCCGGTGGACCATTTCTTGCATGCCCAGGGCCAGGCTGATGGTGACGACGGCGGGCAGACCTTCAGGAACAGCGGCGATGGCCAGGCTGACAGCGATCAGGAAAGCATCGGTGAGCGGTTTGGCAAATTGGCTGAAGTATGTCAACGGGGCGCTGAAGAGCATGGCCAGGTCGGTATCGTAGAAGATGGCGACTAAAAATACCAGGGTCACCAGGAACAGCGCGCCGATGCTGAGGGTTTTACCCAGTTCGTTCAACCGGCGTTGGAGCGGTGTTTCTTCGGTTTCGACACTTTGAAGCATGGTGGCGATTAAGCCCAGCTGGGTTTTCATGCCTGTGCCAGTCACCACACCACGCCCGCGCCCGTAGGAAACTGTGGTGCCCATAAAGGCTGAATTTTTTCGGTCTCCGAGCGGGGCGCCCGGTTCCAGCTGCATGGCGGCATTTTTCTGAACCGCCAGCGATTCACCCGTTAGAGAGGCTTCTTCCACGCGCAGGTTGATCGCCTCCAGCAAGCGCAGATCGGCGGGGATGAAATTTCCGGCCTCGAGATAGACGATATCTCCGGGGACGAGCTCACGTCCGGGGATGGTGATGCGCTGGCCATCACGTAGTACATGCGCTTCGGGTGCGGCCAGTTTCTTCAGGGCAGCCAGGGCTTCCTCGGCGCGGCGTTCCTGAACGATGCCCAGCACTGCGTTGAGCACAACAATGGCCATGATAGCGGCAGCATCCACCATCTCGCCCAAAAAGATTGAGATGACCGACGCGATGATCAGCAGCATGACGACGAAATCTTTGAGCTGGTCCCATAGCATCGAAAGGAAACCAGGCCGAGATGCCTCAGTCAGCTGGTTTAGCCCGTATTGTTCCGTGCGGATTTGGACATCGCTGGCACTCAGACCGTGTTCAGCCACACCGAGACTGGTGAGGACCTCACGGGATGAAAGCGTATGCCAGTTCTGTTGTTCTGGCTTGGGTAGTTTCTCGTTGGCCATAGATCTTCTCCTGGGAAACCATCTTCAATGATGGTTATGAAATTTTGTGAATTGTGGCTGGTCAAAACAAGATTGCAAATGGTGGTTTGCTGCTGATGTTCTCAATGCTTCTATTTTCGCCCATAAACCCGTGGATGAAGTCGCCTTTCCACCTTTGATAATTTTTCAGCTGTGTAGAAGTATAATCGAAATGAGTATTTGGATAAACGGGTATTTGCCGAGATCGGAGACATTATGATCACCATTATTGCACCCACTACCAAAGAACAGTTCAAGGCTTATTATGCTCTGCGTTACAGGATTTTGCGTGAACCAGGTGGACACCCCCGGGGTACAGAGAAGGATGATTACGAACCGATCAGCGATCATTTTATCGCATTGAACGAGGCTGGCGAGATTGTTGGGGCCGTCAAACTCTACGAAAAGTCTGCGACTGCCGGGCATTTGTCGCACCTGGTGGTGGCGCCGGAATACCAGCATAAGGGTATTGGCCGGAAGCTGATAGAGCATGTGGAGAAACGCGCCAGGGAAAAAGGCTATAAGACCCTGGGTGCCATGTCCAGGGTGACGGCAACCGCTTATTTTGAGAAGTTCGGATTTCACATTGCTGAACTGCCGACCCTGCACCTGGGGACAATTCACCTGGTGTGGATGGAAAAAAATATCGAGGCCTAAGAGCGGCTTCACACAGACGGGCGCGGATCAATTATCCGCGCCCGTCTGTGTTTTAATGGTATTTTTGTGCCAGGTGCCCCAGCTAAATCACCAGAGCATGGATAAAGGGAGCTGCCGGCTTGGGTTCGCCCCACAAAAAACCTTAAGCGCCTGTTCTTTGCAGGGACTTTGGGTAACATTATTAACGTTCAATCCGATCAAATTGCTGGAACGGTTCCGCGTGATCATTTTGCTGAACCGCGCTCAGGCCCGGGCTTTGCCTATGGCGCGCAAGGCGCTGCTGAATAGATTGAGAATGCCGCGCAAGGGTGCCAGCAGCCAATCTACCAGCTCGTTTACAATTCCAATCCCCTGGGCAAACCAGATCAGGATGAAACGAAGTTTTTGGAGGGGTTTGAAGTGCGCATAGGCGAGCGAAAGCAGGATGGTGCTGATCGATAATCCGAAGCGCAGCATGTCTGAGATTTCAACATGCCAGACCTGTTCGAGGATCAATTCCACGCCAATGATCATCACCAGGATGTAGGCTGCCTGTTTGAGGATGGGTTCACGTTCAACGGCGTAGCTGAACAGCCCGGCCGCATAACGCATAGTTAAAATACCGATGGCCACACCGAGCATGACCACCCAAAGCATTTTGGAAAGCGAAACTGCCGCGACGACGTTGTCTATGCTGAAGACCAGGTCCATCAGTTCGACAGTGAGTACAGTTGCCCAGAACGATTTGGTCTGGATTGGTTTGCCCTGGCCGTCTTCTTCGCTGCCACCGCCGGACATATCCTCTATGCTATCGAAGGCCAGGTGGATCAGGTAGGCGGCGCCGATCAACTTGATCCATGAATTATGAATGAGGAAGCTGGCCATGAACAGCATGGCTCCGCGTCCCAGGTAGGCTCCCAGCAAACCAACTCTCAGGGCGGCAGTACGCTGGTTCCCTAGAAAGGGATGCAGGATCTGCCCTAGTTTTTTGAGTGGCTCTGGCCACGGAATTTTTTCTTTATCTGGAAGGGGTGCCACCAGCGCGCCAATAATTGCTGCGTTATCAATGGAAAGAATGCCTTCCAGGAAGATCAATTGCAAGACGATTAAAACAATGGGCCAATAAAATTCCATATTTACTCCGTTTGGCACGACTGGGTTTGTGGCAGAAAAAAGCCAGTCCGGGGCTTGCGCTTTACCGGACTGGCTGTGGGGTGTGCCGATTAATTTCTCAGGGCGCGATGCGAGTGTTGGGCAGGATGGTGGTGTCTTTTGGTATGACCACAATTCCGTCCTGTACGACCCAGGTGCCTGCATCCATTTCTGTGCCGCGCGGGAAGGGCATGATCACCACGCCTTCGCCAATACGGACATTCTTATCCAGGATGGCACCTTCGATGATGCAGTTTGCGCCAATGCCGAGTGGCACATCGGTGCTTTTGATGGAGGGATTGTCGTAATAATCCGCACCCATGATGATACTGTCCTTAATTTTTGTACCTGGTCCGATCTGGCTGCGCAGCCCAATGCTTGAATGGGTGATCTGGGCTTTCTGGATGCGGCAGCCTTCGCACAGCTGCACATTTTCCAGATCACTGTCTTCCACCGACGATCCGGGCAAAATGCGCGGGTTGGTGTAGATCGGCCTTTCAGGGTCGAAGAAATTGAAGGGTGCGTTGATGCGGGTCAGGGCCAGGTTGGTTTCGTAGAAGGACCTGATTGTTCCGATGTCTTGCCAGTAATCGTTGAAATCGTAGCCAAAGACGGCGTGGGTGCGGATGGAATTGGGGATGACATCCTTGCCAAAGTCGTCGTAATCCGGGAAATTAGTCAGCATATCGATCAGAACGGAGGTCTTGAACATGTAAATGCCCATGGATGCCAGGAAGGGCCGTTCGGGGTCGTCTCGGCTGACAAATTGGGCCTGCAGTTTGGGGTCTTTGGGCTTCTCAACAAAGGCGGCGATCCGGTGGTCATCGGCCACTTTGAGAATACCCAGGCCGGGCACTTCCTCGCGCGTTACCGGGTGAACGCCTACGGTGATATCGGCGTTATTATCCCAATGGAATTTGGCCATGGCGGCATAATCCATACGGTATAGATGGTCGCCGGCCAGAATGAGCACATAGGCTGCGTCTGAAGCGATAATTTCGCGGATCTGTTTACGGACTGCATCGGCGGTGCCCTGGTACCAGTCTTCGCTTTGCAGGGTTTGTTCAGCCGCCAGAATCTGGACCCAGCCGCCATGGAAGGTGTCGAAACGATACGTGCGCATGATGTGGCGGTTCAATGAAACAGAGTGGAACTGGGTCAGGACAGCAATACGATAAATGCCTGAATTGATGCAGTTACTGATCGGGACATCGATCAGCCTGTATTTACCGGCGATGGGCACAGCTGGCTTGGCGCGCAGTTTGGTCAGCGGGTAGAGACGAGTCCCGCGGCCTCCTCCCAGTACGATGGCCAGGATATCTTCAGAAGCTGTTGGCATAAATTCCTCCTGTTTTGTTGGAATGTTTTGGCAAGAATTAGAGCAGCGCCCAATGCAGGGTTAATTCGGAAAAAACGATCGTAAAGTCGGGTAAGGATAAAGCTGCACTTTGCTTGCTCAATTTTACCGCCAAATGGTTTGGATGGCACATTTTCTGGCAGCAATTGGTAATGTGGATTTGATTAGCTCAGGCTCCTTGACCCCCGCTGCATAAATACAACTGGCGGTATTTGCTTACAAGCTCTTCGTTTTGGCAATTACCATTCTGGTTCTGCTGCTCGGGTGATTAAAAATCGATGGTTTGCCCCGCAAAAAAGGCGCTTTCACCCCCTTCCCGTATTTTGGGGAAGGGGGCCGCGAGGGTGGGTTGTCAACTATTTACGATCGCACCCATTAACCTTGAAAAATGCCGTTCATCCGGAATGGGTTTTGCCTGCCATCTCGTTTTGGGATAAAATCGCACAACGCATCCATCCTTTGAGTTTGCGGGATGCTGCGCACATGGCAAACCTTGATCAGTATTCGCCGCGCAGCAAAAATCAGCATAGCGAAAAGCAAAACCGAGCAAGCCCAGTGCGTAAATTCGAAAGAAGATATGTAATATGAAGAGAAGGTCAGGGTTGTACTTATGAAGCTTGCCACATTGTGTTACGTCAGAAAAAATGACCAGACCTTGATGCTGCATCGCGTCAAAAAGGCCAATGATATTCACCAGGGAAAATGGAACGGGTTGGGCGGCAAGTTGGAAGCGGGTGAATCACCGGAACATTGTGTTGTACGCGAGGTGAGTGAAGAATCTGGTCTAAACATCTTGCAGCCTCGCTACCACGGTCTGCTGGTGTTTGCAGATTTCAAGGCGGATGATTGGTATGTATGGGTCTTTAGCGCTGATCAGTTCGATGGTGAGCTGGTGGGAGCCTGCGCCGAAGGCCATTTGCAGTGGATCCCGAATGCTGAAATCGCATTTTTAAACCTGTGGCCATCGGATCATATCTTTATGCCCTGGTTGCAGGGCGAACGGATCTTTTCGGCTCGCTTTCAGTATGCGGGCGATGAAATGTTGAGCCATGAAGTCTCATTTTATTGAGCCTTTCGATAGGGTTGGCAGTATAATTAACCGATCATGACAATCCTGACCGGTGCGCACATTCTGCTTGGCGTTACAGGCTCCATTGCGGCGTACAAAGCCGCCGAACTGACATCCAGGCTAACCCAAGCGGGGGCCCAGGTGGATGTGATCCTGACCTCCAGCGCTGAGAAGTTTATCAGCCCGCTGACCTTTCAATCGGTAAGTGGGCGTAAGGTTTTTACCGATGCGGACCTGTGGGGCGGGCAAGCTCATGTTCTGCATGTGGGTCTGGGGCATACGGCTGATCTTCTGGTGATTGCGCCTTGCACGGCCAACACACTTGCCAGGCTGGCGCACGGGTTGTCTGATAATCTATTAACGATTACTGCATTAGCGATGAATGCTGTCATCCTGGTGGCACCAGCCATGGATGCCGGTATGTATGAAAATGCTGCCACGCGTGAAAATGTACGCATTCTGCAGGAGCGCGGCCTGCTCTTTGCGGGTCCGGCCGAGGGACGTATGGCTTCCGGGTTGACCGGCCTGGGCCGCATGCTGGAGCCTGTTGATCTTGTGGGTCATATTCGCCTGGCGCTGGCGCGCAAAGGCCGCTTGGCCGGTCGGCGGCTGGTGATCACAGCCGGTGGCAGCCAGGAGCCGATCGACCCGGTGCGCTATATCACCAATCGTTCTTCGGGTAAGCAGGGCTATGCCCTGGCCCAGGCAGCCCTGGATTTGGGCGCCTCGGTGCGCCTGATTGCACATCCAACCGGCTTGCCCGTTCCAGTAGGAGCCGAGCTGTTGGAGGTGCGCACGGCCGAGCAGATGCTGGCCGCTGTGTTGAACGCCTGTCAGGATGCAGATGCCCTGGTGATGGCTGCTGCTGTGGCTGACTACCGGGTGCAGCATGTTTCGGAGCATAAATTAAAGAAACGGGATGGCATCCCAGAGATTCTGTTGACGCCTGCGCCCGATGTTTTGGGTGCGGTGGCGCAAGCCCGCAGCAGGCTGCAAAATCTAAAAGTTGTGGTAGGATTCGCCGCGGAAAGCCGCGATCTATTGGAAAATGCTGCTGAAAAACTGAGCTCGAAACAACTCGATTTTATCGCTGCAAATGACATCTCGGCTGCTGATGCCGGGTTCGCTGTGGATACCAATCGCCTGACGCTGGTGCATGCCGGTGGACGGCGTGAGCCTTTGCCCTTGATGGGTAAAGATGAAGCCGCCGAAGCCATCATTGCACGGGTGGCGGAGCTGATGGAGTGATATGCGCGTATTAGTGATTTCTGATATCCATGCGAATCTGACTGCCCTCGAGGCTGTGCTGGCAGATGCCGGCCCAGTGGATGAGACCTGGTGCCTGGGTGATGTGGTCGGCTATGGGCCCGATCCTAACCTGGTGGTGGAGCGCATCAAGCAAATACCAAATTTCACCTGTATATTGGGGAATCATGATGTGGCTGTATTAGGGCAGATGGATTATGCTGTTTTTAATACCGATGCGCGCAGGTCACTCCTGTGGCAAAAACAGAATCTGACCCAACCCAATCTGTTTTATCTCGAAAACCTGTCTAAAGATAGATTGGTGCGTGGCAATGTCACGCTGGTGCATGGTAGTCCGCGTGACCCGGTCTGGGAATATATATTAAACACACTTGCCGCGCGGCTGAATTTTGAAGCCTTTTCTTCATTCTATTGTTTTGTCGGACATACCCATCTGCAAAGTATTTTTCAGCTTGATTTGTCCATCGATCGTGTTTCGCAGATTGTGCCTCAACCCGGGCAGGTCATTCAGCTATCACCACGCGCCATTATTAACCCAGGCAGTGTCGGCCAACCCCGTGACCGTGATCCGCGCTCGTCTTACGCTATTTACGATTCAGAGAATTCGACCTGGCAGCTGCGCCGGGTGGCCTATGACATTGGAGCCGTGCAGGCGCGGATCCGCGCCGCAGGGCTTCCAGATAAGCATGCGGTACGCCTGGCGGAAGGTTGGTAATTAGATTTGATGGGGCGCAGAAAGTTGCGCCCTTTTTTATTGGAACTTTTGGTTATCTTTGCGCGTCTAATGAATAGAAATCACCAGTTTTTTTATTCAAGTGAGGAGAATCTTATGAAGCGTATCTTTTTCATTCTGATCATGGCTGGTCTGTTATTGACTGCCTGTGGCGCACCGATGGCCGCGAACGAATTGCCTTCCATTTCAATGGCTCCGGCAGTGGGCGGCGGCGGTACAGTTGATCTGCAGAAAAGTGTAGGTGCTCCTGAGGCCCCTCAGCCCAATCTGTCCGCAGACTCGGTCACGGTTTCCAATGCTCAATATTCGAATGTGAAATCCGCCCAGGAGCGCATTGTGATCCAGAATGCCGACCTGGCAATCGTGGTCAAGGACCCGCAGGCTAAAATGGCTGAAATCGGAGCGCTTGCCCGACGCTTGGGCGGCTTTGTGGTTTCATCGAATATGAATATGCTCAACGTGGGTGCCAACCTGAAGGTGCCAGAAGGTACGATTGCCATCCGGGTGCCGGCCAAGGATCTGGATACTGCCCTGAGTGAGATCAAGGCCAATGTGGTTGAGGTCCAAAGCGAAAATCGTTCCGGCCAGGATGTGACCGATCAATATGTGGACCTGCAATCACAGTTGCGGGCCAAACAAGCTGCGGCGGATAAACTTTACGAGATAATGCAAACTACACAAAAAGCTGATGAGACCCTGATGGTCTTCAACCAGCTGACCCAGGTCCAGAGTGAGGTTGAAGTTTTGAAGGGTCAAATCAATTACTACGAGCAGGCCGCCGCGCTTTCGGCCATCAGCGTGCGCCTGATTGCCGAAGAATCTGCACAGCCGATCGTGATCGCTGGCTGGCACCCGCAAGGCGTGGCGCGCGATGCTGCCCAGGCTCTGATCGATTTCTTCCAGAATTTTGCGACTTTCATGATCTGGCTGGTGATTTACATCCTGCCAGTGGCAGCCATTCTGATCGTTTTGCTGGCGCTGCTGTGGCGTCTGCTGCGCTGGTTCTGGCGCAAGGTTTTCCCACGCAAGCTGGCTGTTCCACCTGCTCCAGCTGCCAAAGTGGAATAACAGATTACTGAAGTCGCCACGCGTCCCTCTCCAGATCCAGGAGGGGGACGTTGGTTTTACAGGTATAATTTTAGGGATGGATAAATTATTGCATGACGCCCAGCATTTATTTGGACTGACACTTTCGTCACGGCAGATGGCACAGCTGGTAATTTATGAGCGCGAGCTGTTGGAATGGAATGAAAAATTCAACCTGACCGCCATCCGGGATGTGGAAGGTATTCGTGCCAAACACTTTCTCGATTCGCTTTCGTGCAGCCTGGCCTGGAAGGAGCAGATTCCGCGCCGGTTGATTGATGTTGGCACGGGCGCCGGGTTTCCTGGGATTGTATTGAAGCTGCTTTACCCGGGTTTGAAGTTGACCCTGGTTGAATCGGTGGGTAAGAAGGCTAATTTTTGCACGCACATGGTTCAGGTCCTGGAACTGGAAAATGTGGAGGTTCTGTCCGAGCGGGCGGAAGATGTAGGCCAAAACCCGGCACATCGTCAGAAGTATGATTGGGCTGTGGCCCGCGCGGTGGCTGCCATGCCTGTGCTGGCGGAGTACCTGCTGCCGCTGGTCAGGTTGGGTGGTGGAGTGCTGGCCCAGAAGGGTGAGAGCGGTCCGTTGGAAGTTAACGCAGCCGAGAAGTCACTAAAAATGTTGGGCGGACGCATGCGCCAGTTGGTCAAGGTGGAGCTGCCTGGGGTAGCAGATGAGCGCTTCCTGGTCATCATTGATAAGGTGGCTGCCACCCCGCCGGGTTACCCGCGGAAAGCGGGTCTGCCGGCTAAAAAGCCATTATGAGGTATCCAGTCGGAGTGGCGCCGCTGCGCGGGGACTCGAACCCCTGACCCAGTCCCTGGCATAACCACCCAGCCTATCGGAATGGCGCGCTGCCCATGGGGTAACGACAAACGCAGAATTTGCCACCGGTCTCCGTTAACCATTACTCCGCCCAGAATAATGTTGGCGACATCGTTTTGCTAATCTTTCAACGCATGTTCCAGTACCGGTTTATAAAAACTCCAAACATCCACTTGAAAATTCATCAACCCGCGCCGTATCATCGTAACTCTGCCTGGGTTTCTCCTGGGACATGTGTGGCTATTTTGCTCAGAGCTATCGATTCGGATTGCAATATCCCTACCACAATCCAAATCCAGTTCCTTATTTCAGCAATATTTCTTGGGCTTACCAGGGTGCTCAACGTTCCTATCAAACGACCATACAATTCTTCGCTGCTGTTCTTGGTAAACCTCCTTTGGATTTCACCTATCCAAAGTATGGAGCGATCCTGCGTTAGCAGCAATAATTAAATCTGTATGGCGCTCAGAGTTCAATCCATCCCAACCTGTCAAAGTAAAAAAGGATCGTGACAAAGCCAGGCCAAAAAGTGGCTTTGAGCGGGATAGTTCCAGTATCCCCGCTTCGAATTTCTGCGCTTTATTCACCAACCTCGCATAAGAACTTCACCTCGTAGTTTCTACGGATGTCATATTTGAAAAAAACTCGTGTTTTATACTGATTTCAACAGATCTGGTTTGACATAAACTGTTAGAAATACTATTTTACAATTAATTAAAAAGTAGTCCCTATTTTAAAAGTAATTTTAGAGTCAAAATTGGAGGAAGTACGCTGTGATTTCACGTCGCGATTTTATCAAGCTCGGAGCGCTGACCAGCGCAAGTTTAATGTTAGCCAAAGTATCCAGGCCAGATACGCTCGCCAGGGCGCTTGGCCAATCTGTGGATATCAAATTTACCCAGCCTTTGCGTGGCGTTTACCCATTGGATCTGAATGGTATCCCGGTCGCTCTACCGGATGGGAAGCGCTTGTGGAAAGGGGATGACATCACTGCTCAACATTACACAATTGATATCAACGAATACACAGATCAAATCCACCCCAGTTTGGGTCCTACTACCTTACGCGGCTATCATTCGCGCAATAACCTGGGTGGTAATATAGAACAAAGACACCTGGGCGGGATTATTATTGCCAAGAAAGGCACTCCGGTTCAAATCACGTTTCAAAATAATTTGAGCGGGCCGCACCCACTCATGGTGGATACTACGGTGATGGGTGCCGAATTAGGCGATAACCGGGTTTCGACTCACTTGCATGGTGGCGAAGTCCCCTGGATCAGCGACGGCGGACCGTTTGCCTGGTTCGATAGCGCTGGCAACTATGGAACCAGTGCCCAAAAAGACGCACTTAATATCTATAAGACAGTCAATAAGAATTTGCTGCCTGGGCAGGCGGAGGTCTATTACCCCAATAATCAGAGTGCGCGCATGATGTGGTATCACGATCATGCAGTTGGCATCACGCGTCTGAATGCGTACGCCGGCATTGCATCCGCCTATATTATCCGGGATTCATTTGAAGCAGGTTTGAGGAAGCTTGGGCTGCCAGATTTCATCGAAAATGGTGGTCGCGAGATCCCGCTTGTTTTCCAGGACAAGACATTTGTCGATGAAAATACAGCCATTTCGGATCCGACCTGGACGGGCGCTTCAACCCCGGGCAGCCTGTGGTATCCGCATACTTATGATAGTTGGGATATTGGACCCAATGGTATGCCTTTTACCATAGATAACATAAATAATTCTGTAATTCCTGAAATGTTCGGCAACACCATGTTGGTCAACGGTGTGGTGCACCCCTTCGCCGGGCTGGAACCACGTCGCTACCGCCTGCGAATACTGAATGCCTGCCAGGCGCGCTTCTTGAATCTGCAGCTTTACGAAGAGACCGCACCTGGTTCTGGGCAGCCTGATTTGACAAAACCAGGTCCCGATTTTCTGGTAATCGGCACGGAAGGCGGTTTCCTGGCCCGGCCCGTGCAGGTCTCCTCGGGTCAGACCATCGATAAATTCTCGGGCGGCAGCCTGCTGCTGACAGCCCCGGGTGTGCGCTGGGATCTGATCGTCGACTTCAAGGGTTTTGAAGGGAAGAGTTTCATCCTGTATAATGACGCCCCGGCGCCCTTCCCAGGCGGCGACGATGCCAATGACTTTAACGATCCGACCGGGTTTAATACCCGCAACATTATGCGCTTCGATATTGCCGCAAGCATTACCGGTAACGCCGATCTGCCCATGTTGATCACCCCGAAACTGTCGCTGGCGTTGGCATCCAATTCTGGGATCGATCCTTTCCTGGTCCCGCTGGGTTCTTCGATTGTAAAGGGCGTCCTGAAACTTCCGAAGGGCGTGCCCGTCCGCAAATTAACCCTGAATGAGGTGTTTGACGAATTCGGCCGGCTGGCCCAACTGCTTGGCACCAACCAACCGGCTCCGCTGCCGATGGGTTACGATATTGACCCTGGCAATCCGGATAATGGCACCAATTATGCCCGCGCTTATGACGATGTGGCGACCGAAACTCCAACCGCGGGCAAGGTGGAAGTCTGGCAGATCGCCAACCTTACGATGGATACGCATCCGATCCACTTCCACCTGGTGAATGCCCAGGTATTGGCAAGGCAGTCGTTCGTAGATGCTACTACGGGCATGATGCAGTACACCAACGGTGTGCCGGCCTACACCGGCCCGGTTCGAGGACCCGATGCGACCGAACTGGGTTGGAAAGAAACCATCCTGATGCACCCGGGAGAAGTGACCACCGTCATAATGAAATTCCGGCTGCCCAGGGTACCTTTCACCGTCCCCGCCAGTCCGCGCACCGGCGGCAACGAGTATGTCTGGCATTGCCACATCCTGGATCACGAAGAACACGATATGATGCGCCCGTTGATCGTGACCTAGCCAGTTTGAACTGATCACCAAAAAGAAAGCACCTCCCTGGAACAAAACCAGACCAGAGGTGCTTTTTATTTGGCTGGCTCAGGCAGCGCAGGGTTCATCAATTGAAAGCCCTCGCCAATGGAGCGTATAAAGGTTCCGTGCTCGCAAAAAACTTACCGATCAGCAGTGGAAAACTACCTTGCCTGGCAGGGAAATCAGGGTATCTGGCTGGAATGTTTACCAGTTCAGCTGTTTGCTATTTAAGAAACCCAAGAATTGCCTCAAATTCATTCAAATGAGAACCCCCGCGCCGGTACGCTGTGATGGCTATGGTTTCTACATAATCCAGCGTTTTTAGGAATTTTCGTAAAGCATCGGCTTTCTTCCGATCTCGTATCAAAATGCTGATTTGCAAGATTTGTGGATGATAGCAAGCCCCTTCCCCGGCGCTTTTCCGGGGAAGGTTGGGAAGGGGGCCGGTTTTTTTTATATTTTTTCTACATAGTCGGAAAAATGGTCGATTACCTGGCCCTGAGATTCCGTTCGCCACTGCAGACGAAATGATAATTCTTGCCCATCTTTTTCGATATACAACGTCAATCCGTCATCGTAAGGCAAGAAGTTTTTCTTTACAAAACGCCAATATTCACCGGCAGGATGGAAGACTCCATCATAATCTTTGAACGCCCGGCTGATACGGTAGGTTTGTTCGGGCACAAGCTCTGTTGCAGTAAATTTTGGATTGGGGTACGACATGAGGCTCCATTCGAGAGATCTGAAATAACCAGCTTGAGAAGGCATCTCAGAATAGATTGCCGATATTTTATCGATCCTACTGTTTCGGTACTCCAGTTATTCAGGTAAGCTTATTGCCGATAATGTATAATTTATGATACAAAGATATTTTTCCTTAAAATTGAGCTTGCAATAGCCTGCGCGCTTTATTTTTTTGGATATTTTATCATTGCGGGAAGACGATAGTATTTACGGTCTCATAAAAAAATCTTCCGAAAACTATTAGAAAACATAAGAAGTAGCTAATGTGTTAATATCCTTCAACTGCTCATAATACTAATGAAAATCTGCTTATATTAAATAAATTAGATTACGAAAGATGTTACAAAAGAAAGGGAATCTAAGATTACGATGCACCCCAAAAAATAACCTGTGGATTAATTCCAAGATTGGAATGGAAAAAGATTCCATTCCAATCTTCCGTTGGACTCCACAAAAAAAACAAAAAAACAGGACGCCTTCAAGGGCATCCTGTCGGAGTGGCGCCGCTGCGCGGGGACTCGAACCCCTGACCTTAACACCCCCTCAATGGGGGTCGCGGTGTAAAAAAACAGGACGCCTTGAAAGGCATCCTGTCGGAGTGGGCGCAAAGGGACTCGAACCCCTGACCTTCTCGGTGTAAGCGAGACGCTCTAACCAACTGAGCTATGCGCCCGACGTCGACCATTATAACCGATTTGAATAACCTGTAAACCTGACTGGAGATAAATAATGACTTTTGCTGTAGTGTTGATCGGCTGGATTGTTTCGTTGACCTTGCATGAATTCTCGCATGCCTTTGTGGCCTATCGGGGTGGTGATTATACCGTGCGGGATAAGGGTTATCTGACCTTCAACCCGCTCAAGTATACGCACCCGGTTTATTCAATCCTGCTCCCGCTGGTGTTCCTGCTTCTGGGTGGGATTGGCCTGCCAGGCGGGGCGGTTTACATTGAAACCTGGCGGCTGTACTCGCGCAAATGGGTTTCGGCCGTCTCGCTGGCTGGCCCCATCTCTAACCTGGTGCTGGCGATCTTGCTGGGGAGCTTCCTGCGCTTCGCCCCGCTGAGTGCCGATGGCATCTGGCCAGGCCTGGCTTTTTTGGCACTGCTGCAGGTGACCGCCGCCATCTTCAACCTGCTGCCTGTGCCGCCCTTTGATGGCTATGGAGCCATCCGCCCGCATTTGAGTGACGAATGGCGCGGGCGCATGGATGCCTTCGCGCAGATTTCGATGTGGGTGGTACTGGCCGTCTTCTGGTACCTGCCGGTAGTCAGCGGCGTATTCTGGAGTCTGGTCGGTCTGATCGCCCGCCTGGTCGGCATTCCGCTTGACCTGGCCATCCTGGGACAGGATCAGTTTATCTTTTGGCGTTAAAAAGATCAGCCGGGGCAGGGCAGATTTAGCGGTAATCGCCCTCGCCCTTGATCTGGCCGCGCTCCAGCCGCGAGAAAAGCTTCTCGAGATTGGCTTCGGCGACTTCCTGCAGGGATAGATCCAACTCTGTAGCGATTTGGGCCATGTACCAGAGCACGTCACCCAGCTCATATTTTAGAGCCTGGCGGTCGGCCTCTGAGATCTGGCCGTCTTTATCGCGGAAAATCTTTTTGACCTTGCCAGCCAGCTCGCCGGCTTCGTTCACAAGGCCCAGGGTGGGGTAGACGATCGGGTGGTCGGTGCGCACCAGGTTCCAGGTTTTACGGGATTCACGCTGATAGTCGTCGAGGTTTTCAATTTTCATGGTCTGATCTCCCAAAGTAGAATGGCGCATTATACCAGCAGCAAATAAGAAGCTGGGTGAGCAGTCGTAGCTCACCCAGCTTCTCGTAAAAGCGTACCTGGTTACTTTACCCAATGGTTATTCT
>JAPLGT010000277.1:0-43613 GCA_026390035.1 Chloroflexota bacterium | reverse complement strand
TTAGTAATATTTATCTTTCAGTCTAAATCATCGGAAACGATTTTTCGTAGGCATCGATGATTTTATCCCACAACAGGTTAGATTCTACATCCAGCGTTTGCCTTGCAGGTTCTTCTTCATGCCATGCAAGAGACTTGCGAACTCCTTCAGCCCAGGAGACTTTGCATTGAAAGTCTGGAACAAATTTTTTAATTTTACTATTATCAAAAACTGCACTATTGGCTTTATCACCAATTAGGCTGCCGGTGGCCGGCGGTGAATAAGCTGCTATCAAATCAGAAGGAATATGAACTATCTTGGGGGCTTTTCCGATGGCCCTACCAAGCTCTTCATAAATCTGATTCCATGTAAGAACTTCATCAGATGTAATATTAAATGCTTCGCCAATTGCATCCTTTCTGCCAAATAATCCCAGCAAACCCCTCGCAAAATCGCCATTCCACGTCAGTACCCAAAGCGAAGTGCCATCGCCGGGAACGATGATCTTCCGATCGTGCTTGATTCGATCTACGATCGTGTAGGGATTACTCCAACTGCCCATGATAAGTGGGATTTGAGAAAGTCCATATGTTAACGAAGGCCGGATTATTGTTACGGGGAAACCTTTTTTCTCATATTCAGCTATTAGTCGCCGCTCGCATTCAATTTTATCTCGAGAATACTGCCAAAATGGATTCTCCATGGGCGTTTCCTCGGTAATCACATAATGAACAGGCGGCTTTTGATACGCACTCGCCGAGCTAATGAATATAAAATGATCTGTTTTACCACTGAATAATTTTATATCCCGCTCGATATCGTCGGGCGTGTAGGCTATCCAATCAACAACAACGTCAAATTGCTGCCCTTTAATTTTTTCTGCCAGGAGTCCCAGGTCTGCATGGACATCGCCAATCAAAATTTTTGAGCCATCAGGAGCAGAATGTACAGGCGAAATTGATCGATTTAATATGGTCAGATCCATTCCACGTTCCACCGCAAGTTCCGAACAAGCAATGCTTATTAAACCAGTCCCACCAATAAATAATACTTTCATTGTCATCTCCCAAACTACATTACACATCTGACATAACAAAAATTCGATATCGCTCGATAAATTCAACCCGTCGCTCGGTCTGCAATTTATCTATACGCAATCTCAAAGTGTTACCCTTCACCCATTTCAGGAATAGGCTCGAATGGATGAGGAGTTCGCTGTCTGGTCCAGAAACCTTCCATTATATAGAAAGCTAACGCAATCCAAACGATGCTAAAGCCTATTAAATGGGTTTTATCGAAAGGTTCTTTGTAAACCAAAACACCTAACAGAAATTGAATTGTAGGGGCAATGTATTGCATGATCCCAACCATTGAGAGCGGGATGCTTTGTGCGGCACTCGCGAACATTAAGAGGGGAATGGTTGTAATTAAACCAGCACCGACAAGTAAAAAATTCGTCATTCCTGAACCGCGAAGAAAAACACCACTACCAGAAATATCTGCGTAAATAAGATAGATCAAGGCTGGGATAAACAATATTCCTGTCTCAATCGTCAACCCGAATAATGAGCCAAGCGGCGATATCTTTTTCACAAGGCCATAGGTTCCAAATGAAAACGCCAATGTCAAAGCGATCCAGGGAAGTCGGCCATATGCGATTGTCAGATAAATAACACCGCACATCGCGAGAATCACTGAGAACCATTGAAACGTCCGAAGACGCTCTCGGAGGAAAATGACACCCATCAAAACACTCAAGATGGGATTGATAAAATAACCCAGGCTGGTCTCAACGATAAAATTCGCATTGACAGCCCAAACATACACCAACCAGTTAATCCCAATCAGGACCGCCGCGAACATGTAAATCAACAATACACGCCGGCTATAAGCCGCTAAACGTAATGCTTGAACCTGACCGCTAGCAAATATAAAAATCATGAGCATAATAAAGGACCATCCAATGCGATGGCCGATTAGCTGGACAGCATCCACTTGATGAAGCCATTTCCAATATATTGGAAAAAGCCCCCATGCTATATACGCCCCAAGCGCATACCAAAGCCCTTTATTCATCATTGTAATTCTCCTGTGGGTCATAGTATATCAATGAAGCTGTCGTCCTCGGGTTAATTATGACGAGAATGACAGCTTCATTATCTATTCCTATCCAGATATTGCTGTGTACCCCTTCTTTCGAACTGCCGCGAGAATCTGCTCATCGCTAACTACAGTCTCGTCGAATTCAACAACCATTCGTTGCTTATGATAACTGGCATTAACTTCTTTGACCCCAGGCAGTTCGTCTTCGATACTTTCAATCCGTAAAGCACAATTACTACAGTGCATATCCGAAACAATAAAAGTTTTCTTCATTTAGATAGCCATTTTTCTTGAGGGGTTTTTAAAATTACTTGAGATCAAAGTGAATTTCGCCTGTATACATTCCCATCGAGCAGGTAAACTTCATTACTGTACCGCTTTCCTGGGATGGAATATCAATCACAACTGTTCCATTCGCCGGCAAAAGTTTTTCGATATTTATGGAGGGTATCACAAATCCTCGTGCACATGAGTAGGTTTCTTTTGTAATCATATTCAATTGAATCGGTAGATTGGCTTTTGCATGCAGGACACGCGGAGAATACCCATCATTAGTCGCATTTAACAGAAGAACATTATTTTCTGCTGTGGCAGATTCGCCTGGCAAAATTTGTTGCTGACTTATGCCTGTACCTAACCAACTCATTATGGATGGAGCACCTGCCAAGGTGAAACCCGAATCGACCGAAACCAACCCTAGCACCAGAACAACAACAGCTACCAAACGCAAGAAGACTGATTCCATTCTCGATCCAAGTTCTGTAGCCAGGTAGGAAATGATAAAAAATATTGGGCTCGTTCCTAGCGTAAATGAAAACATCAGTCCAGCTGCTTGCCATGGATCGCCGGAACCGATCGCTACTGCCATCATTGCCTGTGTAACTCCGCAAGGGATCAGCACCGTCAAAGCACCCAAAAATAAAGGGGTGAAAATATCGTTCCCTTTGGATTTGCGCCTAATATACCGAGTAATAGATTTGGGCGGCTCGATCACAAAATAACGAAAAATCGGGTGGATATTAAGCATGCGCAGCCCATTGCCCACCATAAAAATACCAATTAAAATTAGTAATACCGCACGAGTTGTAGAATTTAGTTTGAGTGCCGACCCGATTGCGCCAAGAAAAAATCCGAGCAGGGTATAGGCGAATATTTTCGAGATCAAAAAAAACAAAATTGGTAAAGCCAACCGTGTTTTACCACGGTTGGCAATTCGCAATCGTTTTTTCCCCTGTGGGACCGGACGATTTATAACATCCTGTCCTATTTGACTCTCCAGGGAGCTCGCCAACAACCCGCCTTGCACAGCCAGGCAACTCAGACCACCCGTTGTCAAACCAGTGATGAGAGCAATAAGATATTGATTCATGGATTAACGCTTCCCGCCTTCCCAAACGATAAATGGCATATTGATAACTACCCCAGGTTGGGTCACAATTAATTTTCCTGCCGATTGCGCACTCAGGATATCATTTGCAGACTTTATTTCAAACGATTCGGTTGGAGTAGACCAGGTGACAGTGTTTAACCACCGTAAAGGACTATACCCGGGTGTTCCTGGTGGGTTATCGAAAACATCCGACTGGAAACCAAGCGGTCCGTTTCCAGCTGAACCATTTGTAAAAACGTATACATTTGCCAGAGCACTTTTGGGAACATCTGCCAGCGAAGGCACATACAGTACTGGCGACTTCATCATCCCAGTCAATTTATCTGCGATATCTGCATCAGACGCCTCTGTATGAATAAAATAGACTACCTTT
This sequence comes from Chloroflexota bacterium, assembly GCA_026390035.1. Classification (GTDB taxonomy): domain Bacteria; phylum Chloroflexota; class Anaerolineae; order Anaerolineales; family Villigracilaceae; genus UBA5195. The sequence goes on along the minus strand of JAPLGT010000277.1, from coordinate 39,768 downwards.
CCACCTTCGAAAGCCATCCCCGCAGGTAATTCTGCTTTGGCCGGGCCACTTGCAGCCGGAGAACAAGCCGATATTAGAAACACAAACAGGAACATAACAAATAATATTTTTTTCATAGGTCTCTCCCAAAACTCGTTCGCCAAATACTGATTCACTCTGACCAACTAATTGTCTTCAGCTTACCGGATTTTTGTACTGCGCAATCGCAGGCTGTTTGAAATTACAAATACGCTACTGAATGCCATCGCACCCGCAGCCAACATAGGATTAAGATATCCAAGGGCGGCAGCAGGGATAAGGACAATATTGTAGAAAAACGCCCAGAACAGGTTTTGTTTGATTGTGCCCAGCGTTTTCCGGGAAAGATATATTGCGCGTGCAACACTCCTCAGATCACCACTAATCAGTGTTACAGGCGCAGCTGCCATTGCAACATCGGTCCCAGTGCCAATCGCCAAACCAACATCCGCTTGGGCCAAAGCCGGAGCATCATTGACACCATCACCAACCATTGCAACGATTGCACCCATTTCTTGTAACTTCTTAATTTCAGATGACTTCCCATCGGGCAACACTTCCGCAAGGACCGTTTCAATACCAACTTGCTTTGCAATTGCTTCTGCGGTTTTCTGGTTATCACCTGTTATCATAACAACTTTCAACCCCATGCGGTGTAACTCAGTAATAGCTTCCAGTGAGCCTACTTTTACTGTATCAGCAACGGCAATTATGCCACGCACCTGCCCGTCAACCGCCACAAGCATGGCTGTTTTGGCTTCTGCCTGCAAATGATCAACCGTGTTTTCAAGATTATTCATTGGGAAATTTCGAGCCTTCATCATTCGCAAATTCCCAATCGTTATCCTGTGGCCATCAACCTCTGCCTCAACTCCATGCCCGGCCTCGGCTTTAAATCCAACGAGTACCGCCAAATCCAAACCTTTATTTGTCGCCTCTGCCCAGATTGCCTCACCCAATGGATGCTCACTACCTTTTTCGACAGAGGCCGCCAAGCGTAATAACTCATTTTCTTCAAATTTTCCATCACTGATGATATCAGTTACTGCCGGCTGTCCTTTTGTAACAGTCCCAGTTTTATCAAGAACTACAATAGTAATATTGCCCGCACGCTCAAGAGCTTCACTGTTTTTAAATAAAACTCCAATTTCTGCTCCTTTTCCAGTACCGACCATTACTGCAGTCGGGGTTGCCAACCCCATCGCGCATGGGCAAGCGATTACCAAGACCGCAACCATATTTACCAACGCTCGAGTAAAAGATGTGAGATTAGAATTGATAGCCAATTGTGGTCCGAAAAAATACCAACCGATAAAAGTAAGAAGGGCGATCGCAATTACACCCGGAACAAATATCGCGGACACCTGGTCTGCTATTTTTTGGATTGGAGCTTTGCTACCCTGGGCATCTTCAACCAGTCGAACTATTTGAGCTAGCGCAGTTTCCTTACCAACCTTCGTTGCCTCGAACTTGAGAAGGCCCAGTTTGTTTATCGTTGCGCCGATAACAGGATCGCCAGGACCCTTCTCGACCGGCAAAGACTCCCCTGTCAACATGGATTCGTCAATAGCAGAACGGCCTTCTATTACCACACCATCAACTGGGATTTTCTCTCCGGGTCGGACAAGGACATAATCTCCAACCAAAACATCGTCGACAGCTATTTCAAGTTCCTGGCCATTACGCACAATCCGCGCTACTTTTGCCCGTAAACTCATAAGTTTTTTTATTGCATCACTTGTGCGGCCTTTTGCCCTAGCCTCTAAGAATTTACCCAGCCGAATCAACGTGATGATAACTGCCGCGGTCTCAAAATAGACATGACCATCCAACCAACCGAGTGTTACCGGCAGTGAGTATAAAAAAGCCACTGAAGAACCCATGGCAATCAATACATCCATGTTGGCCGATCCATTCCTCAGTGATTTATAGGCTCCAATATAATATTGCCAGCCAACATAGAATTGAACCGGAGTCGCAAGTGCCAACAACAACCAGCTAAACCACCACTGAGCGGGGTGCATCCCGCCCATCTCGATCGCCATCGCATTGTGATTCGCAACATAAAATAGTTCTGGTAAAAGACCAAAATCCTTGCTCATTGAGAGCAAAAAAAGTGGGATTGTAAAAATCATACCAATAATAAGTAATCGCCGTTGTTCATTAATTTCGTTTTCACGAGCCCGGGCTTCAGCATCATCAGAATCCCCGCCAAGTTCAACTGCTTCAAAGCCTGCCGCAGTAATAGCACGCCGAATTTCCATTTGCGAGATTATGGTTGGGACATATTTAACTCGGGCCTTTTCACTCATAAACGTCACTTGAGACTCCAAGACCCCATTCAACTTCGAAAGAGTCTTCTCCAAGCGACGAGCATCATTGTCATCTGCTAGCCTTTTTATTACAAGATCCGCTTCACCGGTTGCTATGCCATATCCAGCTCTTACTACTCGAGCAACAATTGCATCCAGATTAATTTTTTCAGAATCGAACTCTACTGTAGCACGCCCCACCCCATCGAGCCGTTTTAAATTTCGCTCCACGGTGGCTACACAATTGGCACAAGTCATACCTGTAATAGGAAGAACAAGTTGTTTAATTTCGGACATTTTTTCCACCATTAATTGGCAAGAGCGCAACAATACTTAAAGAAAGTATTCTGATGCGCTCTTGCTGAAATAAATATTATTGCTAGGCGGCGACTGGGTAATCAATCAATGCCAGCAATGCCCTTATCTTTTCTTCAGATGCAGGTGCATCGAACACGATCTCGACCATTTTTGTTTCCGGACTGGCATTCACTGATTTGACACCTTCAACATCTGTAAGCTCGGTTTTAATGGTATGAACGCAATGTCCGCAAGAAATATTGGGAATGGAGTACGTAACAGTTGTCATTTATAACTCTCCTTGGAAATAATAATTTGGCTAAACTTTAGTTGCAGCAGCAAACACTTCAGAAATTTCTCTTAATACACGTTCTCGATCACTCAAGTTATCACCTTGAATTGCCTCTGTAACACAGGAATTAAGGTGATTTTCCAATATACCTCCGCTTACCTTATTTAATGCCGCCTGAACCGCCTGAATTTGGCGAATAATATCAATACAGTATTCATCTGCCTCTACCATGCGAATGACGCCTCGCATGTGTCCTTCAATTGTTTTCAATCTTTTCAAAGTTTGGTCTTGTCTCATATTTCGCTTTCCACGAATACCCCCCCGGTGGGGGTAGGGTCTGGTTATAATAATCGGATCGGTCAATAATGTCAAGGCAATTTATTCGGCAATTTCCCCTCCTAGATGAGTATCATTTTTTTAGTGACTGTTGTATTACTCTAAGTTATAATTATAGTCGTTCAGATAATAAAAGGTGATTGCTTTCCAGAGAACATAAATAGAGATTTACCTTACAACCAAGATCAGGCAGCGATCTTGGTTGTAGGAAAGTTTACCTACAGGCAGGCTATTGTAACTTTCTTAAAATCGGATATTCTTGATATCTATTTTTCCGGGAAATTACCGGGTAAAACCAGGCAATAATCATTCTAACTACACAAAAGGCATCCAAGGAGGAACAACCATGCTCAACGACAAGCCAGAACTGGAGGGTGATGTTTATTACCCTTCGGAAGAAGTAATTTCTCAGGTCCGTCTAAAAGACTGGGATAAAACTGCTGATTATGCTCTCAAAGATCCCCAAGGATTTTGGGCAAAGGAAGCCGAGGAGCTTGAGTGGTTCCAAAAGTGGAACAAAGTGCTGGATGACTCCAACAAACCATTTTTCAAATGGTTTGTTGGAGCGAAAACCAACATTACCCACAATGCCATCGATCGCCATCTAAAAACTTACCGCAAAAACAAGCTTGCTCTCATTTGGGAGAGCGAGGATGGCAAAATTGATCGTACTTTTTCATACTATGCATTGAACCGCGAAGTATCCCGAATGGCCAACATCATAAAGGCAATGGGTGTCGGAAAAGGTGATCGCGTTACCATTTACATGGGGCGGGTACCAGAAATTGTATTTGCCATGCTAGCTTGCGCAAAAATTGGAGCGATACATTCTGTAGTTTTTGGCGGTTTTTCAGTTGATGCCCTGCAAGGTCGTATTGCCGATAGCGAATCGAAATTGGTCATTACCAGCGATGGATCATTTCAAAATGGCAAGTTGGTCGAGCTGAAACGCATCGTCGACGACTCACTCAGGCATTGCCCATCTGTCGAAAATGTAGTCGTAGTAAAGCGAACAGGTCACGATATTCCCATGGAAGCCGGGCGTGACCACTGGTACCACGATTTGTGCGCTCTGCCCATCGCGAATGGGAAGTGTGCCACGGAAGTAATGGATGCAGAAGACCCGCTTTTTATTTTGTACACATCTGGCTCAACAGGCAAGCCAAAAGCCATTTTACATACACATGGCGGCTACATGGTCGGCACATATGCCACCCTAAAGTATGCCTTTGACATCAATGACGAAGATCGTTTTTGGTGCACCGCAGATCCGGGTTGGATTACTGGTCATTCATATATTGTTTATGGTCCATTAATTAATGGTGCCACAGTATTCATGTTTGAAGGCGGACCTTCTTATCCGTACCCCAATCGTTGGTGGCAGCTGATCGAACGCTATGGAATATCAATTTTCTATACCGCACCAACCGCAATACGAGGGTTAATGCGATTTGGTGAAGCTTGGCCAAATAAACATGATCTCTCCTCTTTGCGCCTACTCGGTTCAGTTGGCGAACCCATAAACCCCGAAGCATGGAAATGGTTTTATCGTGTAATTGGAAAGGGAAAATGCCCCATAATAGATACTTGGTGGCAAACAGAAACTGGATCTTTCATGATTACCCCCACGCCAATTGTTCCTCTAAAACCCGGATCGGGAACACGCCCATTTTTCGGTCAGGAAGCTGAAATTGTTGACGAAGAAGGTAACCCTGTCGAAGATGGCGCGGAAGGCTTTCTTCTGCTCAAAAACCCTTGGCCTGCAATGCTGCGAACAATCTACGGTGATCCTGATCGCTATGTCAAATCGTATTGGAGTAAATTCCCTGGTAAGTATATGACCGGTGACTCTGCTCGTCGCGACAAAGATGGCTACTATTGGATTATTGGCCGCGTTGACGATGTGATCAAGGTCTCTGGACATCGTCTCGGAACAGCAGAAGTTGAATCAGCCCTGATTACCCACCCCGCTGTTGCAGAATCCGCTGCAATCGGGTTACCTCACGAAATCAAAGGACAGGCAATTTTGTGTTTCGTCCAACTGAAACCCGGTTTCAGCCCTACAGAGGATCTTTCCGAGGAATTACGCCAACATGTTGCCAAGCATCTTGGGCCAATCGCACGTCCAGAAGAAATCAGATGGATTGACAAGCTTCCCAAAACACGCTCTGGAAAAATTATGCGCCGCGTATTGAAGGCACGAGCGCAGGGCTTGCCTGAAGGTGACCTCTCGACACTAGAAGAGTAAACCTTCCAACATCTCTAAAAAACCTACAAGAAGCATGCTTCTTGTAGGTTTTTTTTATTTTTTTTGCAAAACCACCAGTTTATTGACTCGCACAATTTTCTTGAAATTATGACTACCAGACTAATGCAGATGCTTGGGATAGGTGCAGGCGGTCATGATCAACCATAATTTCGACCATTTCACGGAGAGTGGTAGGACCGAGAAAGGTATGACGAGCCCGTCGATCCCAATCTTCAGAGTTAAGACCAGACAATATCTCAATAAGTCTTACACGGACGGCAACAAAATCTCGAAAAGCCGTCTGGCCATCCTGGTCTTGATAATGGCGCTCAACTGTCCATTGATCTGTCGCTTGCCCATGGATAAAAACGTTTTCTTCACTCAAGATTGATTCGACCCTCTTGATATTAACTTCTTGGTCAACATCTCGCATATGGCACAAAACCTCCCGAAGGGACCATTCACCATCTCGAGGGCGGACGCCTAAGTTCTCTGAAGATGACGAAAACATAATTGAGTGCAATACAGCCGGGGTCGCTTGCAAGAAAGCAATCATGGCCATGGGAGAGCTATAATTTACTTTAATCGATGAAAGGTCTCTACTCTCCAGGTAATTCTTCAGATTTTCAAAATTTCCTTGTGGACCGTCATATCGGCTTCCATCTTCACCCATATTCAGCCAGAACACTGGTAAGCCTGCAGCCCGGGAAGGCAGAACGTCTCGCTCCATGCTATCGCCCACCATCAGAACTGGGGAATCCAACCAATTCATCTGCGCCAAAAATTCAGGATAATAAGCAACCGAAGCTTTGGCGAAATGGAATCTTTGAAAATCTGAAATTAACGTAAATGGATACTTTTCTGGGGCAAGGCCAGCCCACCGCAAGCGATGAAGAATGGCCTTTCGCGGAAATAGGGGGTCTGTCGCAATCGAAACGTTCCAACCTTGTGAAAAGGCCCATTCAACCAGCTTGATCGCTTCAGGGCGAGGGGTCGTTAGTGAGGACAACGCAGGAAAAACATCATCATAAAATTTCTCGATTTTTTCTGCAAGCACATGCTGGTCAACCCCTAGAGATGGGTAAAAATTATTATTAAACGTTTGCTCAAGTGTTTGGTCGGGGCGGGTGTTCTCATACATTATTTTTGTACTACGTAATAATGCCATGGTAAATTGTTCTGGCGGTACGATATCCGCCATATAGATGGCAAGTTTTTTAAAGTATGCTGAAAGAAAAACGTCTATGTTTGAATTCAGCAAAGTATCGTCAAGATCAAGTAATAGATTAAATATCATATTTTCACTTCGAAAATTGGTGGGATCGGGTGACATTCGCCGCATCCAACTTGCGGTTCTTTTATATCTTTGCGGGACTTATCACAGTAGGCAGAAATTTCTACACGACGCATAAATGCAGCGCTAAAAGGCCTGGTAATTTTGGGTCGCAGCTGCAAAAACTCGCAAGCATTAGCACGCACTATTACTGGCACTGGGCAGGTTTTACAAAGATCTGAAGTCCAGGTCTGACCTGGGCTTTGCAATAATCGGCATTCTTCAACCGAGCGGCCACGAAAATAATCGCCATAAAAATATTTGCATTCAAAACCAGCAGGAGTACGCATTTTTCCTAAGTCCACTGAATGAATATGAATTTACAAATCGCGGGCTGATACAAAAAAAAACAATCCCTAACCGCCTTGTCGATTAAGGCGATCCAAGGATTGAATTCTGCAGTCAACAATCAAGACTATACACGGGTAAGGTATTCACCAGTCCGAGTATCAACGCGGATTGTGTCACCTTCTTTAACAAAATTCGGTACCTGGACTGAAACACCTGTTTCAACCTTTACTTTCTTCGTGACCCCTGTCGCTGTATCGCCTCTGACAGCAACCTCAGCGGTGATTACTTTCAAATCCACAGAGGTCGGAAGTTCGATATCAATTGGTTCGCCTTCGTAAAAAGTCAGCTTGCATTCCATACCTTCTTTCAAATAACCGGCGCTTTCGCCCAGAGTATCTCTTTTAATCGCAGGTTGTTCAAATGTCTCACCATCCATAAAATGGTAAAAATCGCCATCAGAATAAAGATAAGACACATTGTGATAGTCAAGACGAGCATCCGGTACACGATCACCAGATTGAAAGGTTTTTTCGATATTGGCGCCTGTCCGCAAATTGCGAGCTTTGATTTTGATAGTGGCATTGCCACGACCAGGTTTATGATGCGAATATTCCAACACTTTAAGCAGGTGCCCGTCTAATTCGAAGGTCACGCCTTTTCGAAGTTCATTTACATCTATCATTCTTACCTCTTTTGTGGTTTCTATTCATGAAATTATTGCGGCGCGATTATAGCAGTTATCGCCACCGACCGGCAAGGCAACTGAAGGTTGCGAGATTTTCCAAATTACCAAAGTACGAACACAATTTTTAATAAAAGCCTTTAGCCAAGGTGCTCGCGATTATCCACTTTTTTAGAGAATCGTAAGGATCGCAACACACCTGTCCGGAATGCTCTAAATTATTTCTTTTCATCAATTTTGCGCAGATCTAACTTCAATTGCAACTCAGACATTTGTTTATCAGAAGCAGGCGATGGCGCGTCAGCCATAAGATCACGCCCTGCCTGGTTTTTTGGAAAAGCAATAACCTCACGGATATTTGGCTCATCAGCAAAAATCATTACCAATCGGTCGATTCCGGGAGCAATACCACCGTGCGGCGGAGCACCATACTCAAAAGCTTCTAGTAAGTGGCCAAATTTTGCATGGATTTCTTCATCCGATAAGCCAAGTAGTTGGAAAACCTTTTGCTGAATATCACTGCGATGAATTCTAATGGACCCAGAAGCAGTTTCATAACCATTCAAGACCATATCATAGGCATCAGACAAGATCGCAGATGGATCCGTGTCAAACTTGGGCAGGTCTTCCATTTTCGGCATCGTGAACGGGTGATGAGCCGCATCCCATTTCTTCTCATCTTCTTTCCATTCAAACATCGGAAAATCCAGTACAAAAGCAAATGCGAGCACATCCGGGTCTGCAAGTTTTAATCGATCTCTAAATAATAGGCGAAGTGCACTGAGACATTTATTAGCAACAGATTTTTGGTCTGCTACAAACAATAATAAATCTCCGGTATCGGCACCAGTTTTAGCCTTAATTGCCTCAACTTCTGCTGGTTTAATAAATTTCTGAGCAGTACCTTTCACACCATCAGCTGCTAGCGCCAAAGTCGCAAGGCCTTTTGCGCCTAACTCTTTTACCAAGGATGTTAATTCATCAACTTCCCGGCGCGTATATTCCGCGCAACCCGGAACAACGATACACTTGATAACCCCACCCGACTTAAGCACACTCTGGAAGACCATAAATTCGCTTTGGTTAAGAATGTCGCTCAGATCACTGAGCTCCAAACCAAACCGCAGGTCGGGTTTATCGGTGCCAAAACGTTCAAGCGATTCGAGGTAGGTAAGCCTGGGCCACGGCGTTGATAGTAACCGTTTATTAGGCAAGATATCCTTTACCATCTCAGTAAACAATGTCTCGATCACTGCAAGAACATCGTCCCGATGGACAAAGGACATTTCCAAGTCAAGTTGAGTAAATTCTAGCTGTCGATCGCCACGCAAATCCTCATCTCGAAAACATCGCGCAATTTGAAAATATTTATCAAAACCGGAGACCATTAGCAATTGCTTTAACTGCTGAGGCGATTGCGGTAATGCATAAAAAGTTCCGGGCTGCAATCGGGAAGGTACCAAAAAATCTCGCGCCCCTTCCGGTGTGGTTTTGAAAAGCATGGGTGTCTCAATTTCAAGAAAACCCCTTTCGCTCAGAAAGTCCCGGATAAATTTAATCACATTGTGTCGCAATACAAGATTTTTTTGCATGCGATCATGTCGTAAATCCAGATAACGGTATTTCAAACGAACAGCCTCTTCGGTATCCTCGTCTTTGTTGACAAGAAAAGGTAATGGTTTGGCTGGATTCAGCACGACGACTTCAAGAGCCTCAACCTCAACCTGACCAGTAGTCATATTCGGATTTTCAGCACCTTGTGGACGCATACGAACCAAACCAGTAATCTGCAAAACCCATTCAGACCGAACATTTTGAAGTGCCGAAAGCTCAGATTTCGATGGGTCGCCCACAACCTGAACAATTCCATATCGATCGCGCATGTCAATAAATGTCACACCACCATGGTCTCTTTGTCTGTGAACCCAACCTGCCAGAGAAACAATTTGACCTATATGATCTGCGCGAAGTTCGCCGCAAGTGTGAGTTTTATACATACAAAATCTCCTTGATGATTTTTAATAAAGATGTGAATTTTGAGTTCTTCACACATAAATATCGCCCGTCGCACTATTTGTCAACAATTTCTCGCTGACTATAAAGTTGCCACGGGCGACTGGCATTAATATCAAAATCAGGTTACAAAGGCGAAATCACTAAATTAATCACTCGCCAGGAAAATGGCGGATTAATAAGAGTGTAATTGCGGGAACAACTCCGCCAGAACGACATAACATCAAAATTATAGCATATTTCGAAAATCTCGAACCCGAAACTTGTGATTTTTGGCGCAGTCTTCGCGCCGTTAGGGTATAATCACCTTATTCCGTCTAGATTTGGATAATTTTTGATTCTATTCGGAAACTTCTTCCGGCAAGGCGCAATATGACGAATTTACCTTTAAAACTTCCCGCTGAGTATTGGCAAAATTTCTCAGTTACATCACAAGATATCGATTACCTACAAAATTACCTTTTCGATACCGAAACCCCCCAAACTCCGCTCGCGTTAACAAAAGTTTTGGTAGTAGAACGCATTCGGCTCGAACGAGATGCGCAATCCAAAGCGCAAAAAAATAGCGGGACGTTTTATATTCCGAAGGACAATTATCAAGTTGGTGAAAAATTAATTTTCTCCGCTTTGGGATTTAAACTGGGAACTGTCGCATCTGTCCGGCCTGGCAATAACCCCGATGTTGGATTGTTTAGCGTTTTAGAAGTTACTTTTGAAGATGGAAATACTTGTTTGTTCGCTGCCAACCTGATCGAGCATAAATTAAATCTTCCACCTGTCGAAAAAACTGATCCGGAATCTGATCAATCAGTCATAATGAGCACCTACGGCACCGTCCTTGAGAAAAAGCTCGATAAAGCCCTCCGATCTGATGAAAACCTTGTCCGGATTGCTGGCGCCTGGTTCCCAAGAGCTTTACTAATCGATATAAACATGGGGCACCTAAACCTTGCCGAGGCTGTCTTGGAAATGAATAGCGGCGAACCAATGACAACTTCGGACATAATTGAACAAGTAGACGTTCCCCGTGATTCAAACACTAAGTTGACTGAGTTCTCCGTAAATTATGCGCTTCAAGAGGATGGTCGATTTGATGAAGTTGGGGCAATTGGCGAGGTACAGTGGTATCTAAAACGTCTGGAGCCTGACGAGGTTCAAAATATTCCATCTGTATTAAAATATATTCCAGTAGACTATGATCGTTCTGTATTAAACGATCTAATGTTTGCGATTGAATCTCAATTAGATGATGAACTCAGTGAAACAGAACACAAACCTATTAAATCGAACGACGCAACAATTACATTAACATATCCTCATTGGCGTGCGGGCACGTTGCCAATTTCGTCTCGCGTGGAAGCATTCTTTCCAACTGCATTAGAATCTCCACGCATACGTTTTACGATTGTCGATGGAAAAACAGGCGAAAAAATGCCAGCCTGGGTCGTGCGCGAATATGGGTATGTTTTCGGGTTGCGCAAATGGTATGAAAAACAGAAATTAATACCTGGCGCCTATCTTATAGTACGGCGCAGCAAAAATCCCGGAGAAGTTATATTAGAGGCCAAAACCCATCGGCCAAACCGAGATTGGGTCAGAACTGTTTTGGCTGGCTCTGATGGCGGATTGGTCTTCGCAGTCTTGAAACAGGAAATTTCTTGCGAGTACAATGAACGGATGGCTCTGGTTATTTCGGATGTTAGCGCTGTAGATGCATCTTTTAAACAAATAGTAAAAAATCACTTACCAATTGAAATATTAATTCGCAATATTCTCAAAGAATTGGCAAAACTAACCCCACAGGGGCATGTTCACGCTGAAGAATTATATTCGGCAGTAAATATCTTACGCCGCATACCACCGGCACCATTACTGGCAATATTGGCTTCCCACAAGGGTTTTGTCCATGTCGGCGACTTGCATTTCCGCCTGGCAGATAATATTATAGAGGACGCATAAGATGAGCCTAGTAAAACCCAACCTCCAGACACATTTTCATGTCGATTTTGACTGGTGGAAGCAAAATGAAAACGATTGGCATGTTCATTTGCGCAGCCTGTTATGCACCGAACATCGTGACAAATTGTCTGAAATGCCCAATGGTACAATGATTGATTATATTGACCCAGAAACAGCCGAAATACGACCGATGGACGGATTACAGCAAATCATTCTATCTCACTGCGCGCAACAACCAGATTTTGTCACCGGGCAAACTCAACTTGTCGAAGGCGTATTTCGAATTTTCCTGTCGAATGGCAATAGCCCTCTTTCATCCACGGAATTATCGGAAAGACTTGGACGACCAGCCAACACAATTCTGATCACGCTATCAGGCACACGAGTTTACAAAGGTATTCGACCAATCTTAAGATAATTTCAAAACAAGCCCCCGTAGCTCAAAGGATAGAGCAGCAGCCTTCTAAGCTGTTGGTTGTGGGTTCGAGTCCCGCCGAGGGCACCATGTATTCCGAACAGATTTATAGTTAATTCATAAAGCCGGTACCAATATGGTTTTCTCGCGAAAAAGAGGGATAAACCGGTAACGATTCTAATCACGAATGGGCCGAAAGCTTATTGGCGTTTATTCCAAATTGCGTATGAAACATTTATACCCGCTAGCTAGACCACATCACGGACTTGCATACGGGTTTTATTTGTGTTAATATTCTTAATAAGTATTGGGTTAATATAACTCAATAGGTGAAATTTCATAGCGCAGGGAGCGCAGAAAATGACTACAGAACGTTTTGGATTAATCAAATTCGGCGGTAAAGATCAGACTGTTATTGGGGATGAAATCAAAGTTGGACAAAAAGCTCCAGATTTTATAATCCAAAAAACAGATTGGTCAATAAGTAAAGGGCTTAAAGAGACACGACAAAAAGTTCGGATTATTGCTTCCATCCCATCCCTCGACACACCGGTTTGCGATCGAGAAACCCATCGATTCAACTCGGAAGCTGCCCAACTCAGCAAAGACATTGCCATTTTAGTCATTAGCATGGACCTACCCGTTGCTCAAAAAAGATGGTGCGGAGCTGCCGGGGTTGATCAAGTATTAACATTCTCAGATGTTACAAGAGCGGATTTCGGTAAAAAGTATGCTACTCTGATGAAAGAAGCTCGCATCTTACGCCGAGCCGTTTTTGTTGTGGACAAAAATGGAGTCGTTACATATTCCGCATACATGGTTGCGAACGGTGATGAACCCAATTACGAGGCAATATTATCTGCCGCAAAAATGGCGCTCGCTAAACAATAACCTTGGTATCTTCGTTTTTATTACTTTTGCATTAAACCAGACACGCTAGACCATCCTTTGCGATAGGACACGGCACTGGTTTCTTGGAAGGAAATCCTATGACAACCGTTGTATGGAAATCTCAAAAGCGCTCAGATCAACCTGACAAACCCCATAAGATAATCGAGGCGATTGGGTGGCAAGTTCGAGTACAATCTCATATCTGGAGCCCACCTACCGACGTTTATGAAATCGAAACAGCGTATGTGTTCAGGGTTGAAGTTGCTGGTATGCATTATCAGGACTTCAGCATCCAACTTGAGGATAATTATTTAATTATCAGTGGTACACGTCCTGACAAACCCGAACGGCGAGCATATTATCAAATGGAAGTTCGTTTTGGCGAATTTAGCACAGTTGTTGCAGTACCGGGTCCTGTTGAAACTGAAAATGCCAGTGCCGAATACAATGACGGATTTCTTATCGTCACTATACCTAAAAGACACGCTTGAATAAATTTAGTTTGATAAGGAAATCAACAATTTCTATGCCTGCCTCACGTTGGCACTCTAACCCTGCTGAACTTTTTGATTGGATTGACGAAAACGATGCCGAACTTCTGGATATGTTTTTGCCATCAATCTTTACTCGCTTTAATCAAAAGAAAGATGAACCGGAAAGTTCACAGTTGCAGACAATTTCCCCCGAACAGTTGGACAACCAGCCAGAAATCGTACCCATCCTGCCTTTGCGCGGAGTTATCGTATTTCCTCAAACAGCTGTACCGCTAACAATTGGCCAGCCACGTTCGATCAAATTGGTGGACGACGTAGTTGCGGGCAATCGTTTCATCGGTTTAGTCGCGGCCAAGGACCCAAACCTTGAAACCCCAGGACCAGAAGATTTATATACAATCGGTACACTTGCTACAATCCATCGCCTTTTAAGAGCTCCTGATGGTACTATCCGACTCTTGGTGCAGGGTGTTGAACGCTTTAAAGTAATGGAGATTACCCAAAACGAACCTTACTTGATGGCACGGATTGAGCGTTTACCCGAAACCATTGAAACAGGCATTGAAATCGATGCCCTGGCTCGTAATGCTCGTGACCAATTCGCATCGATTGCTGAATTGATACCATCTTTTCCACGGGAACTTGTGAGTTCAATCACTGGTATAGAAGATCCTCTCCAGACTGTTTATTCTATAATCAATTTCCAACGCATTGAGTTGGACGAAGCCCAAAAATTATTAGAAATCGATTCTGTAACTGAGAAATTGCGCAGGTTAATCAATTTCCTGGTCCGGGAAATTGAAGTTCTCCAACTTGGGCAAAAAATACAAAATGAGGCCCGTTCAGAAATAGACAAGGTCCAACGCGAATACTTTTTACGTGAGCAATTAAAAGCCATCCAGAAAGAACTTGGAGAACGCGACGAACAAGCTGTTGAGGTAGACGAATTACGAAAAAAAATTGAAACAGCCAAAATGCCGGAGGAAGCTGCCAAGCAAGCCAAGAGAGAACTTGAGCGTCTTTCGCGTCTACCCACCGCAGCGGCTGAATATGGCGTAATTCGAACCTACCTGGATTGGCTAACAACTATTCCTTGGTCTGTTGCCACTCTGGACAACCTTGACATCACGCATGCACGCGAGGTGCTCGAGGCTGATCACTTTGGGTTAGGTGATATAAAAGAACGGATTTTAGAGTTTTTGGCTATACGCAAGCTGCGTCTGGATCGCAAAGATGAACGTACGGTATCAACGGATGTAATTCGCCGCGAACGCGAAGGGGTAATTTTATGTTTTGTAGGACCACCCGGCGTTGGCAAGACTTCGCTTGGTCAATCTATTGCCCGGGCAATGGGCCGAAAATTTATCCGCGCTTCCCTGGGAGGATTGCGAGACGAAGCTGAAATCCGCGGGCATCGTCGCACATATATCGGGGCAATGCCAGGACGTATTCTACAGTCTCTTCGGCGGGTAGAATCCCGAAATCCCGTATTCATGCTCGATGAAGTTGATAAATTAACCGCCGACTTTCATGGCGATCCGGCATCTGCCCTTTTGGAAGTGCTCGATCCAGAACAAAACAGTGAATTCCGCGACAACTATCTGGAGGTCGCATACGACCTGTCACAGGTCATGTTTATCACAACTGCTAATACTCTGGAAACCATTCCGCCGCCACTGAGGGACCGGATGGAAATTATTACCCTTTCAGGATATACCGAAGGCGAAAAAGTTGCCATCGCAAAAGGTTATCTTATTCCTCGTCAAATTCGCGAAAATGGGCTCAGGCTGGAAGAGGTTTCATTTACGGATGATGCACTAAAAGCAATTATCCAGCTATATACGCGTGAAGCCGGGGTCAGAAATATGGAAAGAAATATTGGATCCATTTGCCGAAAAATAGGCACTAGAATCGCCGAAGGAAAAAGCAGTTCTATAATCGTAAATCCAGATGTGGTCAAGGATTTTCTCAACAATCCGCCCTTTCAAGGACCGAAAGAACTTAATATCCGAACATCTGTGCCTGGTGTCGCACCAGGCCTTGCGTGGACCCCGTACGGGGGTGATGTACTCTTTATCGAAGCCACGCGTATGCCTGGTTCGAAAGGATTCCAGGTTACAGGTTCTGTCGGCAACGTAATGCAAGAATCTGCCAGAGCGGCAATGTCCTACGTTCGCTCTCATGCTGATCAATTGGGCCTGGAAATAAATTTTTTTGAAAATTCTGATTTTCACTTACATATTCCGGCTGGCGCACAACCGAAAGATGGTCCTTCGGCAGGAGTCACAATTGCCACGGCCCTAACATCTCTTATATCAGGACGAATGGTCAAGCCAGGTGTTGGAATGACTGGCGAAATCACTTTACGAGGTCAGGTCCTCCCCATCGGTGGCTTAAAAGAAAAGGTACTTGCGGGTCACAGAAACGGTTTACGCACGATCATCCTACCAAAACGAAACAAGCCTGACTTGGACGACTTACCAGAAGAAATCAAAAATGTTATGACTTTCATTTTTGCAGAAAATGTCGACGATGTATTGGCAGCCGCACTTGAACCAGCTGTAAAATTACCTGCAAAGACCAAGAAAAAACCTCAAAAAACAGTGGAATCTCCTACTCAAAAGAAGAATAATCGGCCAAAGGAATCCGCGAATGCCTAAAATCATGTTAGCTGAAGACGACCCAACAATGCTCTCTTTGCTAAAAACCCTCATGCGTCTGGAAGGTTTTGATACCGTTACGCTAAGCGAACAAGAAAATGTGATAGATGCCATCCATAGAGAACGCCCTGAAATTTTTCTTCTTGATGTCCATTTAACACAGGGCAACGGCTTGGATTTTTTACGCGAGATTCGTGCAGATCCAAATTTACATCAGGTCTTTATAATTATGCAGTCAGGCATGAATCTTATGGATGAATGCAAGACTGCTGGAGCCGATGCTTTTTTACTCAAACCATACATCCCTGATACCTTGATCGACACAATTAGGGCCGGGCTCGCAAATCAAAAACCTATATAATTCTTCATTTTACTAGTTTTCTTTTTTCCTGAATTGATTAAATCTGCCGATTCTTTGGCAGGGCAAAGCAAATCTTTTCAAACGAAAAAATAGAAACATAACTTCAACGAGCCCCCATTTATCATCAAGATGGAGTATGCCATTTTGGATTGTACTTACAGTTTGAAGTGTTCCTCATAGCATCTTAATCATCGAAACAAAATCAAGACACCACCGCATCTTTTTAATAAGAACTTGATGACTGACTTTCAAATTATTGGAAAAAATTTTTACCCAAGACACCTATGACATTAACCCTGCGCTTTGGTATTCTGACGATTTCCGACCGTTCATCTCGTGGCGAACGCCCTGACCTATCTGGACCAGCGCTGCAGAATGCGATAGTTACCCAAGGCTGGCAAAACAATAAAACCGCAATCGTTCCCGATGATATTGAAACAATAAAGAATATTATGATTGAATGGGCCGACTCTCGAGAAATTGATATTTTATTATCAACTGGCGGCACAGGATTTGCCCCAAGAGATGTTACACCGGAAGCCACACTCCTTGTCGTAGATCGTCTTACACCTGGCTTTGATGAAGCCATGCGCGCCAGCAGCATGAAGATCACCCCCCATGCGATGCTTTCACGAGCAGTATCAGGAATTCGCAAACAAACGATCATCATCAATTTACCAGGAAGTCCCAAAGCAGCCATGGAAAATATACAAGTCGTCTTTCCAGTTCTGGAGCATGCAGCAAAACTTTTAAGAAATGATCCAGATTCCGAAATGGGCCACTGAGAACTTATCAATTTTATAATTTCAAAATCTCCCATCTCACAATAGTTTGTGGTATAAGAAAAGAACCCTGCTGTGTACGTGATGTTGCACTCTCGGTTTTGAGCCAACACCCTACAAACGGGTCTCCCATCTTTCGGACGCGACGCGATAGGCCAGAGCCAAGGCGGAGCTGCCGGGTCGGGACCCACCTGCGAAAGCAGGTTCAAAACTTCGCAGCACACGGCATTGGCGGGGTATTAAACAAAAATAAGGCGCAATTGCGCCTTATTTTTGTTTAATACCCCGAAATTCTACAGAAACGGACAAGTCAATACATTATATATAATGTATAATATCGCCATCAGAGTAAGAGGAAACAATGTTAGATAAAAAAGGGTTTGCCGACGCCGGATTTTTGGAACGAAAATCTCTTCGAGAAGAAATTTTTGGCGTCCTACATAAGCGCATCATCGCCGGAAATTACACTCCCGGTGAATGGTTGCGACAAGAAGAGATTTCAAGCCAACTTGGCGTAAGCCAAACACCAGTACGCGAAGCGCTGGATCTGCTGGTTTCATCTGGGTTGGCAGAACGAATTCCGTATCGTGGAGTTCGAGTCCTTCAATTAACGACCGAAGAAATTGTTGATTCATATGCGATGCGCCTTCTCTTGGAAAGCTCTGCAGCTGCAGAATCTGCTCGCTTACGCACAAAAGAGCAGTTGATAGTGCTTTATGAGATTGTTGAAAAAACCGAAGCATTAATGACACTGAATGAAATGTCAACACAAATGCAAATAAATCGCGAATTCCATCAGGCTATTGTTGCCGCCGGTGGAAATTTACTAATGACAAAACTATACGAAATAGTGTCGCATCAATTTCCAGATTGGATGCTGTACGAATATATGTTCCGACATCCCGAATTATTGCAATCCAGTTTGACAACAGAACTTCAAGAACACAAAGCCATCGTGGATGCAATTTCGGCTCAAAACCCGGAACAAGCGGCACGAAATGTAGTTACCCATATTCGCAATCTGGGCAAGGAACTGGTCAGCTATCTCGGCATTCCGCAAATCCTGTTGACAGAAAAGGAAGATAATATTTTAGCAATTCCCCGAATTGAATTGAATCGTTAAAGTTTACACCAACAATATCCATGAATTCCAATCATATAGGAGAATACAATGTCAGCTGAACTCTTTCAAAAAATGGCCCAAAGCATAATTGATGGCGATTCCGACGCATCGATCGCGTTGGCAAACGAGTCTATAACAGCCGGAATTGATCCACTCGATGCGATCACGAAAGGCTTTGTTATTGGCGTCAATCAGGTCGGTGAAGCGTTCTCGTGTGGGGATGCATTTTTACCAGAGCTGGTCATGGCCGGAGAAGCCATGAAGGCAGCGGTTTCAACACTTGAACCTGAAATGGAAAAACGCGGTAGCGAACGGCAGATGTTAGGCAAGGTTGTTCTGGCGACTGTAGAGGGCGATATTCATGAAATCGGAAAATCCTTGGTAGGCACGATGCTGTCCGCCTCTGGATTCCAGGTTTACGACCTGGGAGTGGATGTGGCAACTTCAAAAATCATCCAAAAAGCCAAGGATGTTAACGCCGATATCGTCGCCATGAGTGCTCTCTTGACAACCACCATGGTGAAGCAGCGCGAGGTTATCGAACACTTGGAACTTGCCGGATTACGAGCCAAGGTCAAGGTCATGGTTGGTGGCGCACCTGTTACCCGCGACTGGGTTCAAAAAATTGGCGCTGACGGATATAGCGAAGATGCGATTGGTGCAGTTAATGTAGCCAAATCGTTAATGGGTATGAGCTAACCACATCACTCGACCGACCCCGAATTCTTTTCCGCATTAGCATAAAAACGAGATGAAAGAGCATACTCATGTCAAAAAATATTAAATCAATCACGAACCCCAAGCTTAGCCTAAATATCCTGAGTCCAAAAGAAGTCAGGGATATCCATGATGCTACCCTCAATGTAATCGAAAATGTTGGGGTGCGCTTCCCTTCAAAGCGTGCATTGGAAATCTGGGCTGCAAATGGAGCCACAATCGATCAAGAACGGATGATAGTCAGAGTAAAACCCCACATCATCGAAGACGCATTAAAAATGGCACCACCGGCGTACTCTCTCGGCGCTCGTGATCCACAGCAGAACTGCTCCATGGATGGCAATCATGTTTTCCTGGGAACAGATGGTTGCGGAGTGGAAGTGATTGATATTCATACCGGCCAAAAACGCACATCAGAGCTCAAAGATGTGGCTGAAATTGCCCGAGTGGCCGACGCCACCGAAGAAATTGCATTTCACTGGGTAGCCCTATCGGCTCAAGACAAACCTGCCGAAACACGAGGCTTGCACGAAATAAAAGCTGTTTGGGAAAATTCCACCAAACATGTGCAAACAGAAAGCATCTACAACGAGCGCGAAGCCCGTGCAGCAATGGAACTGGCAATTGCAATAGCTGGTAGTAAGGAAGAATTACGTCGACGCCCCGTACTTTCTCTAATGCAATGTACCGCACCTCCACTTGGTCACGATGGCGGCAGCCTGGACGCCGCGCTGGTGGCTGCGGAATATGGCATTCCAACAGGTTTCATGACGATGGCCGCAAACCTTACAACCGGGCCGGCCACCATGGCGGGGAACCTGGTCGTCGGAAATGCAGAGGTAATTTCTGCAACAGCATTGATCCAGCTGGCCTTTCCTGGTGCCCCAGTTTTTTATGCCGCAGCACAAACAGCTTCTGATTTACGCAGCGGTGCTTATACTGGCGGCGGCCCAGAGGATTTTCTCTATGGTGCGGCCACGAATGTGCTTTCAGATTTTTACAACATTCCTTTATCCATGGGATCATTTGCCACTGGTGCGAAAGAACCCAATTGGCAGGCAGGCTTCGAGAACAGTTTATCAACAATGATGGCCTGCATCGTCATGTCAGACATGCTGCTTGGGGCTGGCTTCTTGCATGGAAGTCGTATCTGGTCTTATGCAGAAATGATGTTGGATTGCGAGATATTCTCCATCATTCACAAAATAATGCAAGGTATTGTTGTAAATGATGAGACTCTTGCCATGGATGTAATTGCAAGTGTAGGGCCAGGAGGTAATTTCCTCACCCAAAAACACACTCGCCAGCACATGCGCGATATTTTTCTACCCCAATTCATGGATCGCCGACCATATTCAGAATGGGAAACCAAAAAAGACGATGCACGTGATTGGGCATTGGATAAAGCTCGCAAAACTTTGGCTAATCACCAACCTGACATTCTGGACCCCAAGATATCAGAAGAATTATCCAGAATAATCAAATCTGTTGAGCAACTTTAGAAACATCGGAGATCTTATGCAGCCCAAAATCGAATTACTCTCAGATGAGTTGGTTGGCCGGATCATGGATGAAGCCTACCAATTAATGATGCAACCTGGTATCAAAGTGCAATCAGAAGAGGCTCGTCAACTCCTTGCAGATGCAGGTGCGCAGGTAAGCACGGATTCGGAAATAGTTAAAATCCCCCAAAAAGTTATTGAGAAAGCTCTAGAAACTGTTCCGCATGTTTTCTCGCTTTACGATCGTAACGGCAACCCAACAGTAACTTATGGCGGTGATGTTGTCCAGTTCGACCCGGGTTCGTCTGGTGTACACGTACTGGACCCAGAGACCCTTGAGCATAGGCCATCCCTCGCAAACGATCTCGTTCGGGTTGTAAAGATTACCGAAATGTTATCCCAATACGATGCCCAGTCCACTGCGATCGTTTGCAACGAAATCCCAAAAGCCGTCGGGGATTTGTATCGCCTATACGTGGTGCTGCTCTACTCGAATAAACCGATTGTAACCGGATCGTTTTCGATAAAGACCTTGGATACGATGATAGAAATGCTGGCAATTTTCGCCGGTGGCCGGAAAGCTCTAGCCGAAAAGCCTCAAGCTGTATTCGATGTTTGCCCTTCCCCTCCATTAATTTGGAGCGAATTCGGCTCTCAGAATTTGATCGAATTAGCACGCGCCGGCGTCCCAGCTGAAATGGTTTCAATGCCACTGGCAGGAGGCGCGGGTCCAGTAACTTTGCTGGGTTCTGTAGTACAACATGCCGCAGAGTGTCTCAGCGGAATCGCGATCCACCAGCTTGCCCAACCCGGATCACCTATTGTCTGGGGAGGCGCACCTGCAATTTTCGACATGCGTAAAGGCAGCACGCCTTTTGGCGCAGTTGAAACTGCAATGATCGACGCATCCTACGCTCAGGTTGGTAAATGCCTTGGCCTACCGACGCATGCTTACCTGGGAGCCAGCGATTCTAAACTTGTCGATGCGCAAGCGGGCCTCGAAAGCGGAATGACAGCCATGATTGGTGCCCTTGCAGGCATCAACATGATCTCAGGCGCTGGAATGTTAGATTTCCTCGCGTGCCAGAGTCCGGAAAAACTTGTGATGGATGCGGAAGCGATTGGGATGGTTAAAAGACTTCTAGCTGGAATGAAAATTCAAACGGAAACTCTAGCTACGGCCATGTTTGAAGGAATCAACTTCAAGGGCGACTTCCTTAAACAAAAAATTACCAGAGATTTATTTGCCAAAGAACAGTACCTGCCATCATCCGTAATCGACCGCGCATCAGTTCGCGCATGGCAGGCAGATGGTGGCACTGACGCGTTCACACGTGCAAAAATCCGCACAACGCAACTTCTCTCTGAGTACCAACGACCGCAAATGGATGCCGGCAAAGAAAAAGAGCTTCTCAGCCTGGTCGAAAGCCATGCCAATCTGGCCGGAATGGACAAACTGCCCGATCTGGACCGATAGCCAAGCAGGGAAAACCAGGATCGCGACTGGTTCGAGAACAAGATGCGATAAAATTATATATCGGGTTGTTTCTTACTCTATATTTTTTGGAGGAATAGGCCATGTCAAGATGTTTTTTATGGAATGCCTTTGCCAACCTATCCATGCGCTTCTACGCGGTCCTGGTTTTTTCTATATTACTAGTCAGCGCTTGCAGTGGTGCAACCACGCCAACCAGCACCGGAAAGGTTGCTAACACACAGGTGGTCACGAATAATCCCGTGACTGGCACCACCGAATTACCAGCCACAGGCACCCCGGAAACCGCTCCGAACAAGGCAATCACCATCTCGTTCGTGACCGGGGACCCGGCTAGCTTGAACCCCATTTACGCAACCACGTGGGGGGAGGAATGTGTTTTTGATTTGATTTACCTACCTCTCTGGAACATCGACGACCAGGGAAAGTACCAGATGGAATTAGCTGAAGAAATGCCCAATGTAGAAAACGGAGGGCTCACCCCAGACGGAAAAACAATAACCATCAAGCTCCGCAGTGATGCATTCTGGTCGGATAGACAGCCAGTCACCGCCCAGGATGCAGTCTTCACATACGACATGATTATGTCAGACAAAAATACTGTCAGCAGTCGATATCCGTTTGACACCTACATCGAATCGATGAAAGCAGTTAACGATAAAACACTTGAAGTAAAGTTGAATAGTGTCTGGGTGGATTGGCCAGTAAGCCTATTCACTGGCCTGACGCGAGTTCTTCCCGAGCATATCCTACAACCCGTCTTTGATAAAGACAATACACTGGATAACGCAGCTTTCAATCGCCTCCCAGATGTAGTAAATGGACCATTTACGATTACCGAATTCGAACCTGGTAGCCACATCACATTCCTTGCGAATGAAAAATACTGGCGTGGACGCCCCAAGCTAGATAAGATCTTCTTTCGTCTTTCAGAAGACCGTGCGGCTCAACTAGCCGCCTTGGCTTCCGGGCAGAGTGATATTGGAACCTACATTATCGGTTCTGAATTTTCTGAAATAAAGAAAATAAATGGAATGGAAACCACCACGTCTCCGAACGGGCTAATCCAAACCCTGTTTCTTAATGTCGACCCTAAAACTACGCACCCTGCTTTAACCGATGTAAATGTTCGCCATGCCATGATCTTGGCTATTGATCGCCAATTAATCATCAATCGACTCTTCTTTGGAGTCTACAAAGTCCCAGTCAGTTTTTGGAATGGCACAGTTTATGACAACCCCGACTTGAAGGCTCAAGGCTTCGATCCTGAGCAAGCTAAGCAGCTGCTAGAAAAAGCGGGCTGGGTCGATAGTAATGGCGATGGTATTCGTGAAAAAAACGGTCAAGTTCTCTCACTCAGGTATGCCTATATTTCTGGCGATGAAATCACAAATACCATGGTGGTGACTATCCAACAAATGCTCGCAGATGTGGGAATAAAAGTTGAACTATTGCCAAACACCCAGGAAGTTCTATGGGCGGCCTATGGTGATAATGGCCCCCTTTCACGCGGTGAGTATGACATAACACATTGGGTGGATGGAATGTATTATTTTCCATCCCCAGACACCAGCTACTTTCTTTGCGCTCAACGCCCAACCGCTGAATCACCCGATGGGTATAACTGGTTCGGTATTTGCAACCCCCAACTGGAAGATTTATTTTCAAAACAATCAATTGAAATTGATCCACAGCAGCGTATCGATCAATTCCATCAGATTGCAAAAATCATGTATGACGAAACGTATATAATTCCAATTCGCAACGATGATGATATATACGCTATTAATAGCCGGCTCCAAAATATAAAATTTTCCGGTGCCGACCCATTCATGTTTGCTTACGAGTGGGATATTAAATAATTCGGGTAAGGGATGGAAAATCTTATTTCAATTTTCCATCCCTACCTAAAGATAGACAGCGAGCAAACATGAGCAGCTATATTATCAAGCGCCTGTTACAAGCTTTTCCTCAGATGCTGATCATAACAATGTTGCTATTCATCCTGACAGCCAATCTTGGCGATCCATTGGCTACCTTTGGTGGAACACGCCGACGGCTCCCCCCCGCGGATCGTGCAAGGCTGGAAAAACAACTCGGCCTGGATCAACCTGTCTTCATCCAATATTCAATCTGGTTGGTTGGTAACAATTGGATGGATGTGGACACTGATGCTGATGGGATTTCCGATTCGCCAGGTACGCGTTTAGGGATTTTACGTGGAGACTTAGGAAACTCTTTTCAGGAACGCCGTCCGGCGTTGGACGTGATCAGTGAGCGCATCTGGCCAACGATGCTGCTGATGGTTACGAGCGAAATAATTGTTATCATTTTTGCTCTGATTATTGGGACATATTCGGCACTGAACCAATACTCATTTTCAGACAATTTACTTACCACCCTATCCTTTATCGGTTATTCAATGCCAATTTTTTGGCTTGCGCTAATGCTTATTTATATTTTTAGCGTCTACTTTCAGCGCTGGGGACTTCCATCCATGCCAACCGTTGGTATGTATGATCTTAACGTCGGACCAACACCTGGGCAAATTGCCTTGCACTTAGTCTTACCGTTAACAACATTATCGGTTGTAAGCATTGCAAGTTACAGCCGGTATGTGCGCTCGCAAATGCTGGAAGTCCTTGGGCAAGATTACATCCGGACTGCATACGCAAAGGGACTTCCAGAGCAAAAAATACTTTTTCGCCATGCGCTCAAAAATGCGGCGCTACCTCTTGTTACGATAATTGGATTAGATTTACCACTTCTCCTGGGAGGAACTGTGGTTACCGAGGCGATTTTCGGTTGGCCTGGAATGGGCCGACTCTTTTATAAGGCGACAAACGCAGGTGACATTCCTGTCACTATGGGGATACTCTTGCTTATTTCTGTCCTGGTTGTAGGATGTCAGTTGATCACTGATATTGCTTATACGTATTTTGATCCTCGCATCCGTTATGAATAGGCAGCACATTTGACAACACAGTCAGTTGCTACCCTGGGTATTGAGAAAATTAAAAGCCAATCGCTTTCTCCCGGCGAATTAGCCTGGCAGCGTTTTCGGCACCATCGTATGGCCTTGGTCGGCGCAGGGGTTTTATTGGGCTTAATACTTTACGTCCTCGTTGGTGCCCTATTTTTTTCTGAAACCACCGCAAACCGGGGGGATTTACGCTCCACATTATTGGGCCCTTCCATTTCGCATCCATTTGGGACCGACCTCGCTGGTCGCGACATCCTCATCAGAACGATATTTGGCGGACAGATTTCCATCATCATCGGTATTCTGGCTGTGATTGTTTCAGTAACCGTGGGCGTCTTGATAGGGGCTTTGGCGGGTTATTTTGGTGGGACGATTGATAGCCTGCTAATGCGCTTTACCGAAGCAATGTTCAACATTCCACAACTATTTCTTCTGATTGTGCTCGCTAAGTTTTTTGGTGCCAATACGCCGACGTTTACGTTTCTCGGGCGAGAATTCAGCGGCAGTGTCGTTGTAATTGTTGGCGTGATCGGGCTCACATCCTGGATGTATCTTGCACGGATCGTTCGATCAAGCTTTCTTTCTCTAAAAGAACAAGAGTTCGTTACTGCCGCGCACGCTACCGGCGCAACTGATTTGTCGATAATTTTTGAACATATTCTACCTTCTGCGATGGCTCCAATTATCGTCTCAGCCACCCTGGAAGTGGCCAATGCCATTCTGGCGGAAGCATACATTAGTTTTCTAGGTATGGGCGTACAGCCCCCCACTGCTACCTGGGGAAACATGCTCAATGAAGCATACAACCACCTTGATGGAGCCCCCTGGATGTGGTTTTTTCCGGGTACGCTGATACTACTAATCGTATTGGCCATTAATTTTGTCGGGGACGGATTGCGAGATGCTATCGACCCACGCTCTGTCCGACTTACCCGCTCAAAAGAGTAACTAATGGCTGAAATACTTCTCGACGTTCAGGATTTGCAAGTTCAGTTCCATAGTTTTGAAGGCGTCGTACATGCTGTTAATGGAGTATCCTTTCGCGTCCACACGGGAGAAACTTTGGGCATCGTTGGCGAAAGCGGTTGCGGTAAAAGCGTCACAATGCTTTCAGTAATGCGATTAATCCCCCAACCACCAGGAGAAATTGTCTCAGGCAAAGTGCTCTTTCAGGGAATCGACTTACTATCCATTGAAAAGAATATGATGCAAACTCTGCGTGGAAAAGAAATTGCCATGGTTTTTCAGGATCCGATGACCAGCCTGAACCCGGTACTGAGCATTGGGCAACAGATCACCGAGACGATGATCGCCCACCTGGCAATGAATTCTGAACAGGCGCATAACCAGACAATTCAGCTACTGGAAATGGTTGGAATACCGAATGCAATCAGTCGTTACGCTAATTATCCACATCAGTTTTCTGGTGGTATGCGCCAACGCGTAATGATTGCAATGGCACTTTCCTGTAATCCCAAATTACTCATTGCTGACGAACCCACCACCGCACTGGATGTAACTATTCAAGTTCAAATACTCGAACTCATCCGCAGTTTGCGTTCCCGGCTGGGAATGTCGGTAATTTGGATTAGCCATGATCTATCAGTCATCGCAGAATTAGCAGATAGAGTCATCGTAATGTATGGTGGCTATATCATTGAAGAAACTGATGTATTCAAGCTATATGGCCAACCTCAACACCCATACACAATTGCACTCCTAAAATCGATCCCCCGTCTGGATGAAGAAGAGAACGAGAAACTGGCAGTCATACCAGGTTCTCCACCAGACTCTATTGGTAAACTTTCCGGCTGTCCATTCGCAGCGCGTTGTACACACCTTCAAAGAATTTGTTCGGAAAAGAATCCTCCACTTGAGTCCATTAGCATTGACCACAAGATTGCCTGCTGGGTAGACATCAACACAGGGAGATTAAGATGAGCAATGAACAGCAAATCTTAGTCAGAGTACAAGGTTTAAAAAAGCATTTTCCTGTTTACCAGGGTGTGCTTTTTCAACATCAAACAGCGACAGTTAAAGCGGTCGATGATCTGACTTTCAATATTTATACCGGCGAAACCCTTGGTCTGGTTGGAGAATCCGGATGTGGAAAAACAACCGCGGGTAGAACACTGCTACAGTTATACAGACCAACTGCCGGAAAAGTTTTCTTCAAAGAGCATGACCTGACCACAATAAAAGGCAAATCGCTGCGCCAATTAAGACAACAAATGCAAATGATCTTCCAGGATCCATTTGCTTCCCTCAATCCACGTTGGACTATTTCCCGGATAATCGGAGAACCACTAAGAGTCCACTCGTTGTTACCAGCAAGCGAACAAGGCAAACGCATTAGAGAATTGTTAGACCTGGTACATCTCGACCATAATTTCAGTAATCGTTACCCGCATGAACTTTCCGGTGGGCAAAGACAGCGCATTGGGATAGCCCGTGCCCTGGCATCGAACCCGGATTTCATCGTTTGTGATGAACCGATCTCTGCTCTGGATGTTTCGATTCAAGCCCAAGTGGTCAATCTACTCGAAGAACTCCAATCAAGCCTGAAATTAACCTACTTGTTTATCGCGCACGACCTTAGCATGGTGAGGCATTTATGCGATCGGGTAGCAGTCATGTACCTGGGAGCCTTGGTAGAGATGGCAAACCGGTCTGAGCTTTACAACCAGCCACTTCACCCTTACACCAACGCTCTGCTCTCCGCAGTTTCCATTCCAGACCCGGTCAAAACCCGTCTGCGCCGCCGCATCATGTTAAGCGGTGAGCCACCCAATCCGCTCAACCCACCTGCAGGCTGCCGTTTCCATCCACGCTGTCCGATCGCAAAGCAAGACTGCAAGCTCTCAGCACCGAGTTGGAGAGAAATCCAACCCGAACATTGGGTTGCCTGCCACTTCCCCCAAAACATTGCAAGCGCAAAATAAAATGGAGCGGCAATGATCAGCCTCGAACATCTTCTAGTAATACCGTGCGTGGATCAAAACAACCCATTTGACATTTCACCGGATGGCACAACCATTGCCTACTCTTCAAACATAAGTGGCAAATGGGAGCTATATTTGTTACCCATCGACCGATCCGACCAACCGCAGCTGGTCCAGCCTGGACCAGGAAACCGCTTTACACCCAAGTTTTCACCGGTTACTCCAGAACTGCTCATGTGCGTTGTCGATTACGATGGCAGCGAAAGCTATCATCTACTGCTTTGTGATCTTGCCATCGGTGAAAGTATAGATCTCACACCCGGCGAGACTCTGCAACCAAACTTCAGTTGGTCACCGGATGGGAGACAGGTAGCTTTCATTTCCAATCGTACGGGTATTTTCGATGTTTACTTGCTCGATCTTCCTTCTTCAACGACTCCAAAAAGAACAGAGACCGCCAGGCATGCAGGGTCAACGGGCCACCCCATTTGGGATGTCTGCTGGTCACCAGATGGAAACTGGCTGGCCTGCTCAGTTGAAACTGAAGGTTCAGACTATGGCATTTACCTGATTTCAACACAAAACGAAGACGTCATATTATTAGGCGAAAGCGGGATCCCCATCAACGCAAGTGAGCCAGATTGGTCCCCAGATGGAAGTCAACTGATCTTCCGATCTACGCGGCACGAATATTACGATATTGGTGCATATAACATCGAGACGGGGCGAATTACATGGATCACAGACCTGGATGGTGACGATGACAATCCGGTTTGGGATACTACTGGTACAAAGATCGCCCACATCCATAATGATAAATCTTTAAACTGGTTGGTCGTTCAAGAATTGAATGGTTCCTGTGATAGTTACAAAGTTGCAGCAGGCATGCATTCTCATCCGCGCTTTACCCACGATTCGAAAAATGTCATCGTCCTTTTTGAAAATCCACACCAGCCTCCTAATTTATGGCGCATATCGCTGGAAAGTGATCCGATTCATAAACTAACAAATTCTGCTTCTGCGCTTTTTGACGATATCAAATTGATCAAAGCAGATGAAATTCAATACCCCGGGCTTGATGATGCTCAAGTCCCTGCGCTTTTGTTCCGTTCTGCCAGTACGGACCTGAATATTTTACCCGCAGCGGTGGTCATCGCGCACGGTGGCCCAAACTGGCATATTTCCCAAGGCTGGGATCCCTTTATAGTGCACCTGGTCAGCCGAGGCTGGATCGTTCTCGCCCCCAACTATCGCGGGTCCACTGGCTATGGACGGACATGGCAGAATGCCAGTTACCATGACATGGGTGGAATCGATACAAATGATGTAGCTGCCGGGACTCAATACCTCGTCCGCGCTGGGCTGGCAAACCCCCTGAAGATTGCCATCACTGGTCGCAGTCATGGTGGCTTCCTGACTATGTCGTGTCTGACGCGGTTTCCAAACCTTTGGGCTGCTGGCTCAGGCGTCGTACCATTTTTCGACTGGGTTGCTTCCCACTATGCAGCACGCGAAGATCTACAACACTGGAATATCCAGAACATGGGCGATCCGATTGAAAATAAACAGCTATGGTATGAACGGTCGCCATTAAACTACCTCGAACAAGTTTGCGTTCCTGTGCAAATCATTTGTGGCGGAATAGATCCTCGCTGTCCTGCGCAGGATTCGATCAGTGCACGCGATCGATTGCAAACTTTAGGGAAACAAGTCGATTTTTTACTTTATCCCGACGAAGGACACACCTTTTTAAAAAAGGAAAACATCCTGGATGCAGAAACTAACTGCGTCAACTTCCTGGCTCGTTATTTGTAAATAAAAGGAAACAAAATGCCCTCTCTTTCATGCCTAACTCCCCAGGAAGTGAATTCCATCCATCAAGCCACTTTGCGAATTTTGGGCGAAATTGGTGTTGCCATCAATGAACCGGTTGGACGCAAAATCTTGCTTGATGCCGGGGCCCAAATTGGAAATGGTCGCATCCTGTTTCCGCCAGAACTGGTGGAAAAATGCATCGCCCAGTGCCCACCCACAGTCGTTGTAAACGGCCGCGGTGGAACGAAAAAAACCTTGGGTGATGGCCAATTATATTTTCACAATTTGGGCGGAGCACGCGATATTATTGACCATGTCAGCGCGAAAAAGAGGTACGCCAACTTGCAGGATGTGCGCGATGCCACTCGACTACTGGATGCCCTCGATAATTGTCACACCATTACGCCATTTTTTACGCCACAGGATATCCCAGGCGAATTGATGTCTCTGGCGATGTACCGTCACACACTCCCACATACCACCAAACCCGTTCATGGACCAGGAGTCCAATATCCCGGGGAAGTAAAATTCGCAATTGAACTGGCATCTGTACTTGGTAATCCAAAAGAGATGCTTACCCTGGCCGTATCCCCTGTCAGCCCACTGGCAATTCCTGATCACGAAGTTCTGTCGATCATTGAGATTGCACGCGCCGGAATCGCCTTTGGGCCCCTACCCTGCCCAACCGCAGGAACAACCGCACCTCTTTCGATTGCCGGCGCGATTGCCCAGCAAAACGCAGAGATATTGGCACCGCTTGTACTGGCCCAAATAGTCAACCCCGGACTACCCATCTTTTATTGCGGTCGCTTGGCGATGATGGAACCACGGACAGGTATTTCGGTTTGGGGCGGCGTGGAGCTTGGATTGGCATCTGCCGGTACGGTCCAGATGGGCAAGTACTATCGGCTTCCTGTCAATGTTTACGGATTTTCAACAAACGCTCATACGCTGGACATCCAAAGCGGCTTCGAACGTGGCCTCAACGCTGCAATTCCAGCATTGATGGGAGCTGACGAACTCTCAGGGATTGGAGAGATGGAAGCTGGCGTTTCAGGTTCATTTGCACAGATGGTAGTCGATAATGAATTCGCATCCAGCATTCTTCGCCTACGGCGCGGCTTTGCAGTCGATGAGGAGGCTCTGGCAGTGGAAGTCATCTCAGCGGTCATGAATGGCACCCGGAATTTCCTCGGCCAAAAACATACTATGAAGTACCTTAAAGCCGGCGAAGTCTTATTAACCAGACTTGCCGAACGCAGTACATGGGAGAGTTGGGAATTAAACGGTAAGAATAACATGGCAGAACATGCCCAGGCTAGCGCTGAAAAAATCTTAAACGAACATCAGGTGGAACCATTGAGCGTAGCCCAGGAGCAAGAATTAGACTTGATTATGAATGCTGCAGAAAAACAATTGGTAGCCCATTGAGCAACACTAAAAAACCAGCCAAACAACGTCTACCAATACAGGAGTTTCGATGTTAAAAAAAGCTTATTCAATGT
This sequence comes from Chloroflexota bacterium, assembly GCA_026390035.1. Taxonomy (GTDB): domain Bacteria; phylum Chloroflexota; class Anaerolineae; order Anaerolineales; family Villigracilaceae; genus UBA5195. The sequence goes on along the minus strand of JAPLGT010000277.1, from coordinate 8,302 downwards.
TCGAAGAACTTATTCACTGGAGACGAGATTTCCATTCCCACCCCGAACTCGGGTTTTCTGAAAATCGAACAGCTGAAATCGTAGCCCGCGAATTGGAAGCACTGGGTTACAAGGTACGTCGTGGTGTCGGTCGCACAGGTGTTGTTGCTGACCTTGGTTCGGAAAACGGACCTACCATTGCCATTCGGGCGGATATGGATGCACTACCACTTTTCGAATCGAATGACCGGGACTACGCATCTCTTCAACCTGGAATTATGCATGCTTGCGGTCACGACAGCCACACAGCTATGGCTCTTGGTGCCGCAGCAATCCTATCGAAAGAAAACTTTCCCGGGCGTGTACGATTCCTGTTTCAGCCTTCCGAAGAGATGGGAGATGAAGAAGGCATCAGCGGGGCGCCACGCATGATTGAGGCAGGAGCATTGGAAAATGTTGACATTGTCATCGCTCAGCACGTTGATCCCCATTTACCCGTTGGAACTATAGGGATCTCCGCCGGTCCAGCCTCTGGGGGCGTAGACAATTGGTATGCAAAAATTATCGGCATCGGTGGGCATGGCGCCCACCCTGACCAGACTGTCGATCCTTTTGTCATTTTGGGACACGTCATTATTGCTTTAAACAGTATCGTATCTCGCCGAATGAATCCATTCCAGCCAATCGTTGTCAGTATTGGCATGATCAATGGTGGTAACACTCAAAATGTCATCCCTGAAAAAATAGAAATCAGCGGTACTTTGCGATACACCGACCCTGCCATTCTGGAAAAAATCCACACTGAAATCCGACGCGCTTTTGAAATATCTCGTAACCTTGGTGGGGATTTCGAGCTCAGTTTTGAATACGGTGGTGGGCCGAATATCAATCATGAAATCGCAACACATCTGCTGAAAACTGCCGGCGCCTCCATATTGGGAGAAATAAATATCCACCCGGGCACGCCGACTCTCGGCGCAGAAGACTTCGGCGCATTTACAGAAATAGTACCTGGCGCTATGTTTACTCTCGGAACCCTCATTACCGGAGATGAGAGATATCTTCACCACCCGCGTTTCGATATCGACGAACGTGCATTGCCGATTGGGACAGCCATGCTGGTCGAGGCAACTTTGCAATTTTTAAAAAACCACCCTGGGAATATTTTATGACCACTCCACAAACCGTTCAACCCCATATGACAGTGTTAACAGCCCGGCAGCTAGGGGATGTCCATTCATATTCACTCGAAATACTTTCCCGCATTGGTATCAGGGTAGATTCAGCCCGTGCCCTTGAATACTTCTCACACGCCAATGGAGTGCAAATCAGCAACGACCGGGTGAAAATCTCACCAGACTTGGTTGGTTGGGCACTCAAGGCGGCCCCGTCCATCATTGATATTTTTGACAGTACTGGCAACCTGGCATTTCGAGCCGGGGACGGAATAGTGCGTTTTGGCGTCGGCGTAACAAATCTATACTATCAAGATCCGTTAACAGATAAATTATCGAGCTTCACCCGTGAACATATGGCAATTGGCACAAGGCTGGCCCATACGCTACCCGCTTATGATCTTGTTTCCACCATCGGGATCATCAGTAACGTAGGGCATGGGCTGGATGACCTTTACGCAGTTCTGGAAATGACAGCCAATACCACAAAACCGCTAATAATCTTAAATTCTGACCCAAAACAGTTTACTGCTTCCCTGGATTTACTGGCCCACCTGCGAGGAAATCTATCTGAAAAACCTTATGTGATTCCTTACTTCAACCCGGTTACTCCGCTGATTATCAATCGCGAAACTGGCGACAAAATGATTACCGCAATCGAACGCGGCCTACCTGTCATCTATTCCAATTACAGCATGGCAGGCACAACCACACCCATTTCTGCTGCCGGTACACTGGCGTTATTAAACGCCGAACTTTTAGCCGGCCTGGTACTTAGTCAGCTGATTAAAGAAAATACACCCATCATCCTGGGAAGTCTGCCCGCGTTTTTCGATATGAAATCTATGACAGATTTTTATGACCCACAAACCATCCTGCTCAATGCGACATGTGCAGAAATGATGGCCTATTACCATATTCCACACGCTGGAACATCTGGCTCAGGTCTCGGCTGGGGAGCAGATTTACCATCTGCAGGCTTGCACTGGCTTAACCATTTAACCACCAGTCTTGGGAAAACCGGTTTGGTTCCATTTGTGGGCGGAAGTCTCGGGTCAAAAGCATTTTCCCCAACCAGCGTCGTCTACGCAAATGACATTATTCAACAAGCCCGGCATTTCAAAGCTGGTTTTACATTAAACGAAGAAACCGTTGGCCTGGATGAAATTGAAGCAGTCGGACCTGGGGGTAATTTTCTCATGGCCAAATCCACTCGTCAAAACTATCGTAATGCATATTACACCAGTGGCTTATTTCCCCGTCTTAGCCTCGAAAAATGGGAACAGAAAGGACATCCTCAAGCGATCAATTTATTAAAACAAGAAACCATTCGCCTGATCGATGAAGTCAAGCCACTCCCAGACCACGATAAGATTCTCGCGTCCGGCGAAAATTTTATAAAGAATATGTAGAAGGCTTTTCATCCGTGGATAGTGTAATGACCTTGGCTTTTAACCTGTCCAACAAATCCACCAAACGATCCTGCCAGGCATTATCGGCCAAGAAATTACACCAATAAGCATTTTTTCCTCCGCGAATACTAGAGCCAAGATCAGATAACATTCGCTGAGACATATTCTCGGTCAACGCCGGGTACCGCAATACAATCTGACCAGATTCTGTACTCACTGAAAGCAGACCTGCTGCATCCGCCGCCAGCTTGACCCTCATTTGGAAAAACAGGTTTTGGAACATTTCGGGCAAAGGGCCAAACCTATCGACGAATTCTGCCATTAATGGTTCAAGCTCACTTTCAACTCTCAGACTGGCAATTCGACGGTATAAACGCAAGCGCAAATCCTGGTTTGGAATATACGATACCGGAATGCCAATCGCCAACGGCAGATCAACAGTGACCGGTTCTTTAATTTCATCCTCAAAGCTTGAAAAAGGCCCACCAGCAGGAATAATCGAGTAAATCTGAACATTATCCGTATTCCCATCCGCAAGAGCAATCATTGCGCGGCGCAGTTTCTTTACTTCAGTTGCCAACATACGCGTGTATAAATGAAATCCTACCGAAGAAATGTGACCTGACTGCCGCATACCCAACAGTTCGCCTGCACCACGGATTTCTAGATCTCGCATGGCAATCGAGTAACCAGCACCAAGCTGAGTATTCTCGGCAATTACATCCAGACGTTCCTGCCCTTCAATTGTGGGTACCTTCTTCCGATGGCGGAAAAAGTATGCGTATGCGCGTGATGCTGCCCTGCCAACCCGTCCACGCAGCTGGTAAAGCTGGGCAAGACCGAATGTATCAGCTCTATCAATAATCAACGTGTTCGCATTTGGTATATCCAAACCGCTCTCAATAATCGTGGTTGAGAGCAATATATCAATTTGTCCATCGGTAAACTGATGCATCACCGAAGCTAATTCTTTTTCGTCCAGCTGCCCATGCCCAATACCAATCCGCGCTTCTGGGACCAGCATTTGCAGATGCATTTTCATCGCATGAATCGTTTGCACCCGGTTATGGACAAAGAATATCTGCCCACCGCGCTCCAATTCACGCAAAACTGCCTGCCGCACCAATTTGGGCGAATAGGGCCCGACATGAGTAATGATTGGCAAACGCTCTTCTGGTGGCGTATTGAGATTCGAGATATCGCGAACGCCTGTCAATGCCATATAAAGCGTACGTGGAATTGGGGTAGCTGTCAGTGTTAATACATCTACTTCGGTCCGAAGTTTTTTGAGATGTTCCTTGTGGGTTACGCCAAAACGTTGTTCTTCATCGATGATTACCAGCCCTAAATCCTTAAATTCGACATCCTGTGAAATCAACCGGTGTGTTCCAATAATAATGTCAACCTGCCCGAGGAGTAATTTACGTATTATTTCGTTTTGCTCGCGCTGGGTCCTAAAACGAGAAAGCATTTCAACGACAACAGGAAAAGCCGCCAGACGCTGCTGAAAAGTTTCAAAATGTTGCTGTGCCAAAACGGTGGTAGGCACCAGCAGTGCAACCTGTTTCCCATCCTGAACTGCCTTAAAAGCAGCCCGTAAAGCCACTTCCGTCTTCCCATAGCCTACATCCCCGCACAAAAGCCGGTCCATCGGACGCGCAGTTTCCATATCCCGTTTAATTGCGGCTATCGCACTAACCTGATCCGGTGTTTCCACATACGCAAAACTATCTTCCAATTCCTTTTGCCACTGTGTATCCGGTTGGAAGGCATAGCCGCTGATCGTCTGGCGTTTCGCATAAAGATCCAATAGCTCCTCGGCGACCTTCTGCACAGCTTCTTTGACGCTTGATTTTGCGTTCGCCCATTCCGCCGTACCCAACCTGGTGACATTTGGCAAACCACCTTCGGTACCGATATAACGGTTTAAACGATCAGCCTGAAAAACAGGAACAAATACCTGGTCACCACCATCATATTCCACTACCAGAAATTCGCGCTCATGGTTATCCAGCACTCGCCTGACCAGACCCATAAATCGACCAATCCCATAATCAATATGGACAACAAAATCGCCAGGTCGCAAATCCGCAAATGCAGATTCTGGCGCTTCTGCGCCGCGAGCAGCGGACTGGCGGGTACTGCGCTGGACAGGTCGCTCCCATCCAAATATTTCCGAATCGGTGATTAAATGGACCGGCGAGTTAGACTCGGGTGCAAGCACCCAACCTTCAGAAAGAGAAGCCTCGACGAATTGGATCAGGATTTCCGGCCCAGGCAATCCACCCACTACTTCAATTTGATTTCGCCTATGCTCCAACCAGAGTTCTTCCAACCGTTCCCTCTGTCTGGAAACGATGACCACACGATCACCCTGACTGGTTATAGACGCTAGATACTCTACGAATGGTTTTAGCCGTCCGCCAAATCTCTGATCGTGCCCGAACAAATCCCGGATGGAATGATCATCCAACACCTGGTTTCCCTGGCCCAATTCCAAGTAAGGGTGAGAGTGGATCGAATCCAGAACTTCAGACCACGCCAAATAAGGTACGGGAAAATTCTCAGAGAGGGTCCCTTCCCCGATCGACTCCTGCCGAAATTTAACAGCCTGTTCTTCAACTTCGGTAACCATGGCTTCCGACAAAGAGAGATCATCAATAATTACTAGTCCGCGTGGTGGCAAATAATCGAGGATGGATGCAGAATATTGGTGCAAAACCGGAATGAAAAACTCGGATAACTCGCCATTAGATGGTAACAGGTCCGAAACCTGACTATTAAGGATATATTCACGCGCCGGGGTGATCAACAAGCTTTCCAATTTTGCAACAGTACGCTGCGTGGCCGGGTCAAATCGACGAATTGTTTCAATCTCGTCACCGAAAAAATCCAAACGTGCAGGCAAAGCATCCGCGGTAACCCAAATGTCCAGGATACCGCCCCGCCGTGAGAACTGCCCTGGCTCTACAACAATTTCCGCATGTTGATAACCGACATCTGACCACTGATGGATAAGCGTATCCGGCTGGATCTCCTGCCCAACCACCAGATTTTTGCTAGCCTTAAGAAATTCCCGGCGAGGTAGAGTGCGAGTCATAACCGCCCGCGCAGATGCTACGATGATCGGAGGCGTTGCCGGTTTCTGTGCAAACGGTAAATGATATGACGCCAGAACCGTCAATGCTTGTAGACGTTCCCGGCGAGTTGTATTTCCCCAAGCGGCATCTTCATAAAAAAGCGGATTCGGCTCGGTGAAAAGATATCTCGCCGCAGATGGGAGCCAAAAACCTAATTCGTCAAAAACTGCCAATGCATGATCAGCCCGATCCGTAAGAATTAAAATTGGTCGATTGATATCTTCGTAGATTGCTGATAGTACAGGCAACCGGGCAGCCCGGGCTAATCCAAGATTGGATTGCCGGCCATTTTCCTGCATAACGCGCAGCAAAGTTGCGTATTCAGGGGTGGAACGAAGTTGTTGAAGGATATATTCCATAAAGCCGGAGTAATTTTCCCTAAACCAGGTTAATTGGATTCGGCTAAGCCGTTAAATTTGTTCATTGCCGCGTTTAGCCCTTCGGTTTGCCAGGTCAGCGCTGCATCTGCCGCCCGATCGAGGGTCTCAGAAAGAGCCTGCAACTCTTTTGGAGAGAAATCTTGCAGCACATAGGCTGCCGGGTCCATCCGGCCAGGCGGGCGATCTATCCCGAGGCGCAAACGGGAAAATTCAGGTGTCCCCAATTGATCAATCGTAGATTTGATGCCCTTCTGACCACCCGCCCCGCCTCCTGGCCGAAGACGAATCGCACAAAAAGGTAAATCCAAATCATCATGAGCAACCAATATGTGATCAAGGGGTAGTTTATAAAAGCTTATCAACCCCTGTACTGACTGACCTGAAAGGTTCATAAATGTCTGCGGCTTTGCAAGAATCAATTTATAACCATCATTCTGGGCTGTGATGACAATTGATTTGGACTGCACTTTCATTCCGCGCGCACTTAAGCGTAAAGCAATACGATCGATCAGCATAAAACCGATATTATGTCGGTTTTGGGCATATTCACGACCTGGGTTTCCTAAACCAACAATAAGATATGGAAAAGTATCAGACATGGTATCCGGTAGTTTGAAGAAAGATAGAAATTTTTTGATCATTTTCGTCGCAAAAACAACATAAGACCGACAACCGCAAATATCAGCAGTACTGCCAAAATGCTGCTACCCAGATTGAACAAAATAGCCTTTGGATCTAGGCTGGCCGGGTTACTAGGGCCATCCACCAGGGCAACCGGGGATGGGCTGGGTGTTAGAGTAAACAAATTCACAGGGGTCTCGGAAGCCAGAGAATTCGGGGCAACTCCAGTGGTAAGGTTGGTCATCGTGACAGTTACCCGCAAGGGTATTAAAGAAGGTGACGGTTTTGCTAAAAGAGTTGCTCTCGGGGTAAGGGCTTCACTGGAAACCGAATTACTTACCCGCACCTTGACAACAAAGTCTTGCTGAATGTCAGGCAGAAACACCCTCAAACGCAAGAAGTAGACTCCATCCGTAACATTTCGAGTGTCCCAAATGGCTAACAAGGTATTGGAAACTGGCTTCGTCGATTGGGTCAGCGGAAACCAGGTTTCAACCGGGCTGTCAACATAAGAAAAAGTGAGAGCCCAGGCTCCACTGCTTGTCCCAAAAATTTGGGCGGATCCAACTAAAATATCCCCTGTTTTCGGCCCAGAAATACCATCGGTATCAAACAGAAGTGGAGTCATTTGGGTTGACTCCGCAAAATTAGTGGGCAATATCCCCGGCGTGGCAGCTATATCCTGCGCAAAAACCGCCGTCGGAATGAATATCCACAGAAAGAAAATACCGAGTAAGAAAGCAGAAAAGCTGAGACGGAAACGCATTAAAAACCAAAACGGGTCCAATCCGTGCCAGTCACAACCGAACACAGCAATCCGACTAAAATCAGAAACAAGAAAAAGCCACACCCACAGCCACAAATACCGCCACGCCCAAAGCCGATTTTCTGCTGCAACCAACCAAATATTTTTTCAATGATGAACAGCTTGAACAATCCCGAAAGACAACCAGGTCTATTATCCATATCATTCTCCTTAATCCATGCAACTGTTGAGTTTAACATGAAATACGATGTTTGGCAAAAAGGGTTGCAGGCGATTGTGCCAGCGATTTATTCTTGGGGAATCTGAGTTCACACCAGGCAACGCCACAATTATCGAAGCTATGAATAGAGCGAACAGCAAGGGTAGCTTTTACTCAAAATTAACTGCCAATTCTAATATTCTCACAATTTTGAAAAGCACAAGAGCTAAAGCTAAGATCGCATAGAATAATTGGAAAATAACCAGGTTAGCCAGGTTTAATTTTCAGAATAACATTGGTTAAAGGGTATTATGGAATATAATTTCATTTTCCATCCAAAACACCCTACAAAAAAAGGTCTAAGTCTAATGACAGGTTCACGCAAGCATAAGGTTCGTTATGACGGTAAAAAATAAATCCATATTAGCCCTTAGCGCCATTTCATTAATAACTTATTATTTTGAAAGCCTGGCCTGGCCATTGCATCTAGGCCGGGACGGGCTGAATTACATCATATATTTTATCGACATATGGGCCCAAAAGCCTGTTTATCAATTACTAATGTTAAGAAGAACTCCAATGGCTCCTGTTTTGTACGGAGGTTCCTTGACTTTGTGGGGAAGCGTTGTT
>JAPLGT010000088.1:0-18876 GCA_026390035.1 Chloroflexota bacterium | reverse complement strand
TCTTTTTATGCCTTTTCTTGAGTTGCTTCCCCTCATTTTTTGAGTTGCTTTTTCTCCTTCCGACTTGTTGCCCTATCCCTCATTCCAAAAAAACCGCTTCGTTTGGTTGGGCTCAATTGATCTGAGACGCTACTCAAATAGCATTTTTACATCATCCTTTGTTAGCGCTTTGAAGAAACTGGATTCGGCTGTGATCAGGCTTTTTACCAGCGCGCGTTTGCGTTCCTGCAGTTGCAATATTTTTTCTTCCACTGTATCGCGGGCAATGATTTTATAAATAAAAACTGGTTTATCCTGTCCGATGCGATGAGCCCGGTCGCTGGCTTGCATTTCGACGGCTGGATTCCACCACGGATCAAGATGAATGACATAATCTGCGGCAGTCAGGTTTAGCCCCACTCCTCCAGCCTTCAAACTGATCAGGAAAAATGGGTAGGATGCATCGTTTTGAAATTGATCGACCCGCGCCTGACGATTGGATGTTTGTCCGTCAAGATAAACATATTTCATGTGGCGTTGATCCAGTTCCAGTCTGACGAGCTTGAGCATTTCCACAAACTGCGAAAAGATCAGGGCCTTGTGGTTTTCAGCCTGCAGCGTTTCCAGCGTTTCAAACAATATTTCAAATTTGGGCACTTCGCCTTTGTAATTTTTTTCTACCAAGCCCGGATGGATGGCGATTTGTCGCAGGCGCAGCAGTCCTTCTAAAATTTTGAAACGCGCATCATTCATGCCATCGCTCTCGATCAGGCCGAGCAGTTCCGCGCGGTAACGCTCGCGGGTCTGGGTGTACAGCTTTTTCTGCGCACTGTCCATGTCGGTGTATATAATGCGCTCTGTGCGTGGAGGCAGTTCCGTGGCGACCTGTTCTTTGGTGCGGCGCAGGATGAATGGATAAATCAGCTTGCGCAGTGTGTTGGCAGATTCTTCGTCCTGCCCGCTTTCGATCGGGGTTGCAAATTCGCGTTTGAAGTAGTCCATGTTCCCGAGTAAGCCGGGGTTTAAAAACGCAAACTGTGACCACAATTCAAAGGTGTTGTTCTCAACCGGGGTGCCCGTCATTACGAGCCGGTATTCAGCGTTGAGCAGGCGTGCTGCCCTGGCACTTTTTGCCAGCGGGTTTTTGATGGATTGAGATTCATCCAGGATGACATAATGGAACCTGTATTTACTCAGAATTTCTACATCGCGCAGCATCGTACCATACGTAGTGATCAGCACATCGCAATCGTTGAAAACGGCGGTGTCTTTATTGCGGAAAGTACCCATGTATTCCATGAAACGCAATCCGGGCGTGAACTTCTCGGATTCTCGCTGCCAGTTAGCGATTAGGCTTTTAGGGACAACCAGCAGCACAGCTGGTTCGTTCTTGTACTGCTCGCGCAATGATAGGATGTATGCCAATACTTGGACCGTTTTACCAAGCCCCATATCGTCAGCCAGGATACCGCCAAATTTATATTCCCGCAAAAAATGGAGCCAATCAAAGCCATGTTTCTGGTAAGGGCGTAGCTCGCCACGAAAGCCATCCGGGAGTGGATGCGAAGTAATCTGTTCGAAGTTGCGAAAGCGCTCGCGACGTTGGTTCAAATCAGCAGGCGCTTCGATTGTATGATCGTCTTCGAGTAGAGCATCGATTAAAGGTAAGTGAAAGTCGTTGACTCGGAATCCGTCGGCTGTCTCATGCGCCAGATTCCAAAGATGCTTATATTTTTCCAGCCACTCTGCAGGAATTTGACCCACTGAGCCATCCGCAAGTTTGATGTAGTGCTCACCACGTTTGAGGGCTTTGCGAACATCGTGCAACGAGATTTGTTGATCGCCAAACTCGACGATCGTTTTGATGTCAAACCAGTCAATTCCAGAAGAAATATTGACTCGTAGGCTGGGCGTGGCACGGTTGATCTTGCCGAGCTTAAGATTTTCCTCGCCATAGATTTCATAGCCTGCCTGGGCAAGTTTTGGTATGGCATGCGCCAGAAAATCAAAGGGATGGGCGCGAGCTCGGAGTTCGAACGTGCCATAGGGTTGGTTGCTGTCAGATTTCTTGAGAAGATAATTGGCATCCGCGAGCGGTTGTGCCCAGATTTGTTCTTGCTCCGGCTGTCGTTGAATTCGGACCAGGTCCCAGGTACCAGGCACGGTTTCAATTGCATGTGGAATTTCAGCTTTGGCAGCCGGTACTTCATACTCGCCATAACCAAAGCGCAGGTTGGCGCGTAATTTATTATCTTTGTCCTCGTGCAGGTATATCCGCGGGATCGGATCGATATTGACTTCGCGCCATTGGATTAGATCACTCTGGATGGGAAGTGATTCTGCCACGCGGCGCAGGTATTTCTCGCGGAATAAATCCGCGTGCTGCTCCGGAATGATGATAGGGAATGAAGATAGGCTGGAGATGTTGGTCGACCCACTCAGGCAAAATAGATTCTCGCCCAACATTAACCAGACTGGGTTGCTGTAAATCAACTCAAGTTTGTTACTCAAGGCATGAAAGACATCGGTTTGCATACCAGCCTTCAAGACCAGGTTTCCATTTTCATTTGTAAATTGCACTTGAATATCGACCGGTTGTGGGTGAATATGGATGCGGGCTTGAACGGTCTTTTTGTTTTTACTGGCAAGGAAAATCGGTATCTGTAGTTGTGCCAGCATCGGAAGATAAGGAATAAAAGATGAAATACCGCTGAACATGCGTGATATCTGCACCAGGAAGAATAACAAATTGACGGCTTCCGGAGTGAGGTTCATACATCCAGCCGGGTTCGTTTGCAGGTACATTTCTTCGCTAAAGTTGATCCAATCGTGATTAGTTTCAAGCAGATTGTTGATTGCCGGCCGGTCATCCGATGGTATGCCCCGCAGGACCTCCCAGTTTTTAGCTTTTATGATGGTAGGCGTGATGAAATATGAACCTTGATAATAATAATCTTCTTTATAGATGATGAGGGCCGCAGCGTACCGCTGGATATTTGCCGTTGATTTGGAAGCAGACTGAGATAGCTGCTCCAGGGCACCATCCAGTTTATACTGCCAGCTGTTGGCGGCCTGGGCCGGGATCAATTTTTGATCTACTCGCCCAATGATTTCTTCTTCGTCGTAGTTATTCAATTCTTCTTTGAGATGTTCGCTCACTTCAAGTGCGGCGGCGATCATGTGCTTACAAAAATGACCTTCAGCATATGGGCAGTTGCAGTCAAATTGCAGTTCGCCGGATTTTTGTTCCACGTAAATTTCAACGTTATATTCTCCATAGTCCCCTTCCACCATGCAGATAGCCCGATACCCTTCTTCAAAGTCCACATCCCATACGCGGCCATCTTTATAGTAAGCGTGACCGCGTTGGATCGATTTTGCATCTGCATACATTGAGTATGGGTAATTATCGAGAAGTTGGGCCGTGAGCATTCGCATGCGGTAATTCTAAACGAAAAAATTGTTTTTGGAATTATTTTTTAAAATATCGGTATGCTCTGCAGATGGTTATTTTGCGGAAAAACCTTTCCGTAAAATAACCACAAAAGACTATTCCGTTTTGAGGTGTGCTTCCCAGACTCATCAGGCACGTTTGGTGAGTGGCTGCCTATTATTGGCGTATTCTTGCTGTCCTTCGCTTCCCGCTCTTCTGATACCTGAAGCTGATCGTTCAATTGTTCAAAGGTGTTGTGAGCGAGCGCTAACATAGATCCTGGCCTTCGTAGATTCTCCCAATTGATTCATTTGTGGACCGACGTAAAGCCCCAACTTCTTGATCGTGCCTGCTTTTTATAGTTTTGACTACCCTGCATTTCTGTGCTTGATCATTTACTATTCAGGGAAGGAAAACAGCGTGAGTTGACCCCAGACTTGGTTATAATCGCTTGAAAGCACAAGCACTGAAGTTATGTCAATTGATCCATTCGCGTTTTTGGAAAAAAGGAATTTATCATGCCATCATCTCTGACTCTGCGTTATGGAATCAACCCTCAACAGGCCCCCGCCCGCGTTTTTATTAAGAATGGCACAGATTTACCCTTTACTGTACTGGCAGGTTCCCCGGGCTACATCAACCTGTTGGATGCGTTGAATGCATGGCAGCTTGTCTCCGAGCTTACGCAGGCGACTGGCCTGCCGGCAGCAGCTTCCTTTAAGCATGTCAGTCCGTCTGGCGCGGCGGTGGCCGTTCCTCTGGATGACATTTTGAAGAAAATCTATTTCGTTGATGATCTGGAGCTTTCACCGCTTGCTCAGGCTTACGCGCGTGCGCGCGGCGTTGACCGTATGTCATCCTTCGGCGATTTTATCGCTCTTTCTGAGACGGTCGATGTCTCTACGGCCAGGGTTATTGCGCGTGAAGTTTCCGATGGCGTTATCGCACCTGGGTATGAGCCCGCTGCTCTTGATTTGCTGAAGCTCAAGAAAGCTGGTAAATATGCAGTTATTCAGATGAATGCGGCATACCAACCAGAGCCGGTGGAAACCAGGGAAGTCTATGGTGTCACCTTCGAACAACACCGCCATGATCGTTCTGTCCGCCCCGCTGATTTTGCGAATATTGTCACGTTGAACAGGCAGCTCACTTCCGAAACTATTCGCGATATGACTGTTGCCTGGATTACACTCAAATATACTCAGTCTAATTCTGTTTGTTATGTAAAAGATGGTCAGACCATTGGCGTGGGAGCCGGCCAGCAGTCGCGCGTGCACTGTGCTCGTCTAGCTGGTGAAAAGGCCGATATGTGGTACTTGCGTCAACATCCACGCGTACTCGAGTTACCGTTTGTGCCTGGGATTAAACGACCCGATCGCGATAATGCCATTGACCAGTTTCTTCAACCTGGCGTTACGGAGGCTGAAAAAGCAAACTGGAAAAACGCCTTTACACATTTTCCTGAGCAGTTATTATCTGCTGAGCGCCGTGCCTGGCTGGATACCCTGACGGGTGTTACGCTCGGGTCCGACGCTTTCTTTCCCTTTCGTGACAGCATCGATCGTGCTGCCCAGACCGGTGTCTGTTATGTGCTTCAACCAGGCGGTTCCAACCGGGATGAAGATGTCATTGCCGCCTGTAACGAATATGGAATGGCGATGGTCTTAAGTGCGGTCAGGTTGTTCCACCACTAGCTTGTATTTTGACAGGGGAATTTATTTTAGACAATAAATTTCCCTGTCAATTGCCAATCGTCAAGCAGGAAAGTTTTGTTCACTTAGCGGCGCTTGCTGCTGGTTTACCCCGCAGTTGATATGCTTTGCAAAAAAGCCTATACATACTGTTACAAGTAAGAATTTGCGAAAACTATTCAAAGGAACGATCCGATGCCAAAAGCCATTCTATCTGTCCATAACAAAACCGGCCTGCTTGTTTTTGCCACTGGTCTCGCTAATCTTGGTTGGACCCTGCTTGCATCTGGTGGTACCGCCAAAATGTTGCGTGATAATGGTCTTGCTGTCATTGAAGTGGCAGATTACACCGGGTCACCAGAAATCCTGGGTGGACGCGTTAAGACCTTGCATCCGGCCATCCATGGCGGGCTGTTGGCACGTCCCACCCCAGCCGACCACCAACAGCTGCTCGAACTTGGTTGGGACTATATCGATATTGTGGCTGTTAATCTATACCCCTTTGAAGAGACCATTGCAAAGCCTGGCGTGACCTATGCAGAGGTGATTGAGAACATTGATATTGGCGGAGTGACACTTATCCGTGCAGCCGCAAAGAATCACGAGCGGGTTACGCTGGTATGTGACCCTGCCGATTACGCGAGCGTGTTGGATGAACTTCGTGCTGGAGGCATTTCTGCCGAGATGCGCAAAAAATTAGCTGTCAAGGGTTTCGGACGCACCATGCAATATGATCAATCCATCCATGTTTTTTTGGATACATAACCTGAGTCATGGATTAGGGTCACGGTTAGATTGGGTTTTGCTCGCTTACGGCTCTGGCCGTTGGTTTGCCAACAAAAATAACCTGTATAAATAGAAATTTGCGTAACCATTATTGATGTTAAATAGGCCAGGATAATCTGACCGGGTGCCGGCTGCAAGGGTTTTTCTTTATATCGGGTGCTTTCTAAAAGGCTTGATCTATACCCATACAACATTAATAAGTATGATATTCTTGTTAACAATGTGCTGCCGGACTTTATGGCACGCTAATTTTTGCTAAAAAAGGTTTTTGCCATGAGTCAAGAAATAGCATCTGTCAATCAGGGTGGGTTGGAACAAAAATGGAAGGTGTTGATCTCAGTGATGTTCGGTGTTTTTATGATCATCCTGGATTCAACCATTGTAAACGTCGCTTTTCCTACCCTGCGCACCGAGTTTGGCGCATCATTATCCGATGCTCAATGGGTACTGAGCATTTATGTTCTGGCGCTTGGTGTCACAACACCGATCACCGGTTTTCTGGCTGACCGTTTTGGTATCAAGCGCATATACCTGTTAGGGTTGGGGATTTTTACCATTGGTTCTTTTCTCTGCGGTATCGCACCTTCGCTGGGGACGTTGATCCTTGCTCGTGCCCTGCAAGGTTTTGGCGGTGGTTTGGCGCAGCCGCTTGGCCCAGCGCAGTTGTACCGGGCCTTTCCTCCCAAAGAGCAGGGAACCGCACTCGGATTGTTTGGCATTGCCCTGGTGGTTGCCCCTGCATTGGGACCTATTATTGGTGGTTGGTTGGTGGATCTCCAGATTTGGCGGGCGATCTTCTTTGTCAATGTGCCGATTGGCATCCTGGGAGTATTCCTCGGCTCGCGGTTCTTGCTTGATTTCAGGATCGAACGGCGTCCAATCTTTGACCCATTGGGGTTGATCACATCGGTGATTGGTTTCGGTTCGCTCCTGTATGCTGCTACTCTGGCTGAAACCAATGGCTGGACGGGTCTTGGGACGTTGACGGCACTTGGCATCGGTTTGGTAGCAATCAGCGCTTCTGTAGTGGTCGAATTATATGTGGCGAAAGAGCCCATGTTGAACCTGCGCCTGTTTGCTAATCCGTTTCTCATTCCCATTTATCTGCAGGCTTTTCGTGGTCGTACTGCGTTGGAGACGGGTTATATTCTGTTGGGCGTGGCTGCCACATCGGCCTTTGCCACGCCGCTGGCAGGTCGTTTATTCGACAAAATCGGTCCACGCATGCTGATCGTGACTGGTTTTTTGATCCTATGTATCAATACCTGGCAGATGGCGCAGATCGGGGCCACCACACCTATTTCCTATATTGTTTTCCTGCTGGCTTTACGTGGTTTGGCGGTCGGGTTAACGCTCCAGACTACCTTCACGACCTCTTTGAGTAGTATTCCGTTGTCCATGCTGCCGCGCGGCTCATCTTTATTGAACAGTACCCGTTTTGTCGTTCAGGCTGTATCGGTGGCAGCGTTGGCAACCATCCTAACCGGGTCACTTTCGGCGGGAGTGAGAGCCCAACAGGATCAATCCCAAAAAACTCGAGTGGTTTCGACTACCCGGTTTGGCATTTGCGAGACCCCCGGTGTAAAAGCGGAAGACAACTTGCCGCCTGGTGCCGCAGCCTCGCTGGCAGCTCTCCCCCCCAGCTCAATGCAAGTCGCCAAAACCAAAATCCTGGCGGATTTAAAGCTTGCCTGTAATGAGAGTATGCAAGGTTTTGAGGCAACCTACCTGGTTACTTTTTACGCATCGATTGTGGCACTTGTAATCGGCTTGTTTCTCCCTGGTTGGCCGGGTAAGTGGGGTGGGCGTGGATCTACCCAGACGCCGCTTCCCGGCGGGCATTAAGCCCGTGCGGGTTTCTTTTTATACTACTTCATTCTCATACAAGATCTCGTACTTGTAGCCTTGTTCGGTCAGAAACCTTTGCCGGTTGGCTGCAAAGGTCTGATCAACTGTCTCGCGTGTGACGATGGTATAGAAATGAGCCATTGCTCCATCGCTTTTTGGACGAAGGATCCGCCCCAGGCGCTGGGCTTCCTCCTGGCGGCTGCCAAAGGTGCCGGAGATTTCAATTGCCACACTGGCATCCGGTAGGTCGATGCTGAAGTTGGCGACTTTCGAAACCACCAGGATTTTAACCTCCCCCGTCCGAAATTTTTCATAAAGTTTTTCGCGTTCGCGGACAGGAGTTTGCCCGTTAATCAGCGGAGCCTGAAGCAGCTCGGCAACCTGGTCCAGTTGATCTAGATACATTCCGATCACAAGGATGTTCTCGCCTATATGTCGCTCGAGAATGGCCTGCAGGATGGGCAATTTACGGTGGTTGTGCGCGGAAACCGCATATTTTTCACGTTGTGGCGCGATGGCATATTCCATGCGTGCGCTTTCGTCCAAGGGCACGCGGATTTCGTGACATAGTGCCGTCGCGATCCAGCCCTGCTTTTCCAGATCTTTCCACGGGACGTTATATTTTTGCGGTCCAATTAGTGAAAAAACATCTCCTTCCATGCCATCCTCCCGCACCAGGGTGGCGGTCAATCCCAGGCGCCGGCGAGCCTGAATTTCTGCAGTGATGCGAAAGACGGGGGCTGGCAGCAGATGCACTTCATCATAGATGATCAGCCCCCAGTTACGGGCGCTGAATAAACCAAAATGCGGAAATTCATCACTGGATCCACGCTTGCGGTATGTGAGAATCTGGTAGGTGCTGACGGTTACCGGTCGAATATCTTTTTGTAAGCCGGAGTATTCGCCGACCATCTCTTCCGTCAGGGAAGTTTTGTCCACCAGCTCGGTCATCCACTGGCGCACAGCCACGGTATTTGGCGTCAGGATCAGTGTCGAAGTCTGCAACTGTGCCATGGCAGCCATACCTACGATGGTCTTGCCCGCGCCGCAAGGCAGAACAACCACACCGCTGCCTCCGCGTGTCGAGCCGCTGGCGTGAAAGATTTCTGCGGCCTCGCTCTGATAATGCCGCAAGTTGAATGGTTTTCCCCCCAGCGTGGCCTGTCGCAAGACAACCGGCAGATTGTCGCCTGCCACATAGCCTGCCAGATCTTCGGCAGGATAGCCAATCTGAAGCAGAGCCTGTTTGAGATGACCACGCCGTCCGGGAGCTACCAGTGCCCGGCGCGCATCCAATCGCCCGTGCAGATAGCGGGAAGTGCTCTTGTGGTTGAGAATTTCAACCATCAGTGTCTCATCTTCGCTGGTTACAATCAGGTTTTCGCCTTCACGCACCAACTTCACACGTCCGTATCGCCCCACGTACTCATCTATGTCGCGCATCACGTTGGATGGCAAGCCGTATTTGGAAAAATCTTCCAATTCGGCCAGGATTTGGGCCGCAGTTAACCCAGAAGAAGCCGCGTTCCACAGCGAAAGCGGCGTAATACGGTAAGTATGAATATATTCTGGCGATTTTTCCAATTCAGCAAATCGCGCCAGTGCATCGCGCGCGGCTTCATAGCGCTCATTTTGAACTTCGAGCAGCAGGCTTTTATCACCCTGCACGATCAATGGATTGGACGGCGATGGCATAGTTATTCAACCTCAAACAGGAACGTATCTGCCAATTTCGATACTGCCTCTTCAAACAATGCCTGTTCTTTTTGCTGGATGCTGATGATGTGCGCCTGGGTGTCGATCTGAAAGGGGCAGCGTAGTTCTGCCAGGGTTTTGCAAATGGCATCGAAGCTTTCATTGTCTGGGAATTTAAAGCTGATGGTGACGACGCGATTTACTTTTACCGATCTCGCAATTTTCGGGGCGTCTGTCACCGGTTTTTCCCTGGGGAACAGGCTGATGGCGGTTTCAGAGACTAGCGTAAAATCCCATTCCCGGTGTTGGATCCGCATGGGGACCTGACCCAGGGTTTCAAGGGTAGAGTAAACTTCTTCAGAATTGCGTACCAGGTTGATGGTTGGGGCAATTTTTTCGGTCCGGAATTTCTCTACTTCAAGGGAAATATTGGCTGTTTCGAGCAGGGCAAAGCCTTCGTAAAGGGTAAACTGGTCGGCATGCCCGGCCCATTCTTCGAGTTCGATCTGCACATTGGAAGGCAGATCGCGCCCACTGAGGTTTTTTAACAGGGCGCTGATGTCAAGGTCTGGTTCCTGGATGAGTCGGGTGGCAACGGCAGATTTTTTGAGTTGGAAAATCCCCACATACGCCCCATGTCCGTTGTTTGGGTTGGACATTTGTTCACCGAGTGTTGTTATCTGGCGGATGACGCTTACCGGGTAGAAATCAGATTCTATGATGATGTCAAAATTCGGTTGGATGGTGACTTTAGGAGTGGCACCTTCACCATTCATCAAGCGGATGAAACGTTCGTTAACACGGAAGCCTGAAAGAAAACCGCGCGAAGGGCTTACTCCTTTGTACGGTTCGCGTGAATAGGCAACATCCACAAAGCGCATCGTGAACGGAATATATTCAAGAAAACGTTCCACATACCGGCCTTCGACACGTTCGAAAGCATCCGGTGCGTCAGGAGGAACAGACTTCTCGTTTTCAGAGATTTGATTACTTTCATGAAAGTTGGCATACCGACTGGTAGGATTGCCCCAGCGGTCGACTTTGGGAGCGCTTTGCGGAATGAGAAAGTATGGGAAATTAGTTTTTAAGTAGGCGATTAGCGATTCAGTGCTGAACCATTGGCCCGCCGGACATTTTCTGAGAATATCCAATAAAAACATACGAATTTCGGGGAATTTGAGCGTAGGCATAATTCCGGTGCCCGAGCCCCAACGATCAAAGGTATCCAAAAAGCCATAAGGGCCATAATGAAAAAACTCATTAAAACTGGCATCATCGTAACGTTGTAGAGATTTTGTCCGATTTAGTGCATCGAGAATGTTTTTTTCCTGTTCTATCGGTAAAAGCCCCAGGAACTTTTGCAGCTGAGCTTCGTTCACACTTACATAGTTATCAATAAATGATGCATCGGAGCTGGAGTAGCCGCGATACTCACCCTGCAGGTCGTAAGAAACCAGGTGCAGGCTCAACGCCAGATTATCGATGAAATCTATCCAATATGGACGGGCATACATCCAATCGTCTTTTTCAGGCGGGTCTATGCCCAGCAGTTTTGCCAGGCGTATCATGTCAGTGCGCGGGATTCCATTTGTGCGTGTCATGCGCTTTATGCTGTGCGCATGTGCATAATCCAGGTAAATGAAAAGGTCTCGCAAAATATCGCGGTTATTGGAAATTACTTCCAGTGGTTTGGGATCAATCGGGGTCAGCATGGAGCTCATGGTTTGATGGTTTTGGTGACAAAGCCGGTTTTCTTGAGGACTTTTTCAACACTGGCGCGGGCTTCAAGTGGGAATGCAATAAAATGTTCACTGAGAACAATGATTTTTTCTTTGAGTTCACGTTCCAACTGGATGCGCAGGCTCAGGTCACGCACACGTGCAAATAGCAGGTTTTCATGTAAGATGGTTTTGCCCCAATTGGCATTGACGGTTTCCAGGACTTTTCCAAATGCGGGAACCTGTTCTGCCAGCCAGATCGACAGTAGGGAATTGCGCTGCTCGGGAATGGCCCGACCAAGTTTGACCAGGCTGGGCCTCGCGATCAAAACGCCATTTTCTATGGTGAGCTCTGTCAGTATATTGAGTTTTTCCAGATCCGTGAGCGGCACCACCCGTAGATCAATTTTGACGCAGCCCGCTGCTGATGTGGTATCTGCCCATTCCAGGTTTGATGGATACGGCTGCCTGTCGGATGTCAAATTCTGCTGGGGCGCAATTCGATAATTGGCAGCGCCATTAATTTCCAGCCGGGACAAAAAGCCCAACTCCCAGCCTTTGTGTAATAATTTCTCGGCAGATGGAATTATTACACCAAAACAATAAATATTGAGTGCCGATTCAATGCTTTTAGGATCTATCCAGCTTTCAGTATTAAGTAGTTTGAGCGCGGCATCTATCGGAGAAAGCGATGCGGGTACATTCGGCTTGTAAGTATTGGTTGTGCTTTGCCATGCCGTTTTTTGCCAGATTTCAAAGCTTGCAATCGAAAAAAGATCTTCCTTGATGTATAGGCTGCCTCGCTTGATCGCAAGGGGCAACACTTCCTTCGGGATTGCTGGTTCGCCACCTATCAATTCAAGCAGTTTTTTACGGATGGTTTTGTCGTTGAACTGCCCGGGTTGTACGTTAGATTTGGAGGCGATGGGGGGTAGGTATGGGGCGAATTCAGGGGGTAACGCGAATCTCCAACGTTCCATTTGGGCGTTGTCGCCGCGCATTTTGACTTCTGCCATTACCACCAGCCCGCGTCGAACCAGGTTCTTTTTGACGTTGTCGAATGTATATTTGTAGCGTTGAGTGTAGGTACCACGCTGGTTGCCTGTTCCGTAAATCCGTTCAAAAAAACTGACATCCACCTCGCCGGTTTCATGCAATAGGCCCAAGCCCACGGCCTCTTCGGGTGTAATGGCTTGCATGATTTTTTCCAGGCCCACAGCTGTGACGTAAAAGCTGGCAAAGGATGTACGCGAGGCAGTCTCGCTAGCGCTGAATCCACGTGCTTTCCGGATGGCGTTTAAGTCTCCATCGGGTAGTTCCGCACACATGCTATGAAGCAGTTGGGGAATAGTCATACCGTGATTGTAAAGTACGCTCGTATCAGTGTCAAACCCAACATGTTGATGTTCGAAAATAATTTAGAATTTTGGCCTGACCGCCAGGATTTTTCAAATTGCATTTGTACAGTGTCATCGTGCATAAATTGCTGTTCTCCACCTTTAAATAAAAACGGAGTATTTCGTATTTGTGACCATGGAGATGTATTTACTCAATGTTCTGTTACCCTTCAGAATAGGCTGGTTTTAAAATTTCGCTGCCGATTTTATCGATTTGAAGCATTGTGTTGAGCGCTTCGCGTGATTTCTTGGGATCCTGTCCATTCAGTATCTTGTCTAACACAGTGGGTATGGTTTGCCAGGAAATCCCGTACTGGTCTTTGAGCCAGCCACAGCGTTGTTTTTCTTCGCCAGCGGAGAGTTTTTCCCACAATTCAGCCGCTTCTGCCTGACCCTCGCAGTTAACAAAGAAAGAGATGGCTTGCGAGAATGTAAATACTACTGGGCCGAGATTTAATGCCATAAAGTTCTGATCATGAGCTGGAATGATATGGTTTTTATTTACGCATAAACTTTGACCCCAAGTTCAAGGGATCTCAGCACATTATCGCTTCCGCCAAGCAAATGCCCAGCGACTGTAGGTCTTTCAGTTGCCATCTTTTTACTGGTCTACTATCTCGATTGAATACCTCGCGAAAAGAATAAAAACTACCGACCTGGCATAATTTCTATTTTGAAGATTTTGCCAAACTTGCAACATCTGTCGGAAATACGCTCGCGACCCGCGCAATGAAGGAACCGGTATAAGATCATTCTGATTTTTGGTTATCTCTACAACCAACACGAGTCAGCAATATCCCATTGACTGGCACCCGCGAAAAAATGTACACTGGTGTAGACTAATTTTCGAGTAGGAATGCATATGACCCACCACACACCGGAAATAGAATATGAAAATGCAAAGATTGGGCAGGAACTTGCCCAGCGCGAAGCAGAGTTGACGATTATTAACAGCATACAACAGGGGCTCGCTGCGCGCCTCGATGTTCAGGCAATATATGATCTTGTTGGTGATGAAATTCGCGATATTTTTAATGCGCAAGTGGTGATGATCTCGCCTTATGATCAAAAAACAAATACGATTGAACACCGTTATGCAATTGAGCGAGGTCTGAGGGTTTATTCTCCCGGGTTCCATCTGCCAGGAGGTTTCCGTTCAAAAATTATCCACTCGGGTCAGCCATTACTCGTTAACACGGATGTCGCAGAGCAAGCTGCGCTGCTGGGCCAACCGACGCTGCCCGGAACGAAGACCCCCAAATCCTGGTTGGGCGTGCCGATGATTGTTCGGGGGCAAGTTACTGGTGTCCTGAGCCTGCAAAATGTCGATCAGGAGAATGCTTTTGGCGAATCTGATGTGCGCTTGTTGCAAACGATCACGGCTTCGATGAGTGTGGCACTCGAAAATGCCCGTCTCTTTGAGGAAACCCAGTGTCTTCTCAAAGAATCTGAGCAGCGTGCAGCCGAATTACAAATTATCAACAGTGTCCAGCAAGGACTCGCTCAAAAGCTGGATGCACCGTCCATCTATGAACTCGTTGGCGAAAAGATCCGCGAAACGTTTGCAGAAAAGGCAGAAACCATCTTCATTGCATTCCACGACGTTACTACGGCTAAGGTGAACTGCCGTTATATGGTTCAACCGTATGTTGTCCACATTGATAGCGGCTGGCATCCAGATAATTTGCTAAAACGGATGCAGATTGAGCCGCCTTACCGGACTGTTTGCATTCGAAGCGCTGCCGATTTGGCAATACCAGGGTCGATATTAGTGGCTCCGGGTTCAGCAATCCTGGTTCCACTGATTGTAAGTGAAGAAAAAAGCGAAGATTCTGGCTTAAGTAGCATACATGGGGTCGTGGGCGTGTTGAATTGCGAACGAGAATATGCTTTTTCGGATTCAGATGTCCGCTTGCTTGAGACGCTCTCAAATTCCATGAGTGTGGCGCTTGAAAATGCGCGTCTTTGGGAACAGGAAAAGCAATACCGAAAAGCTTTGGAGCGTGAATTTGAAATTGGCCGCGAAATCCAGGCCGGATTCTTACCCGATTGTTTGCCTCAGCTCAATGGGTGGGAAATTGCCGCTTCGCTTAAATCTGCGCGTGAGGTTGCCGGTGACTTCTATGATGTTTTTGAACTTCCGGAAGGGAAAATTGGTCTTGTGATTGCGGATGTTTGCGATAAGGGGCTGGGCGCAGCATTGTTTATGACCTTGTTCCGTAGTCTTCTGCGTGCTTTTTCAAATACAGATTTTTTTACACATGCAGAGTCTGATAACCTGAACACGCCAACGACACGACTGAAGAATGCTATTTCATTGACGAACAACTATATTGTTGAAACACACGGTGATACAGGCATGTTCGCTACGATCTTTTTCGGTATCCTGGATATAGAAACTGGCATTTTGACTTATATTAATGGTGGCCACATCCCACCCTTATTAATAAACCAAAACGGCATCCGGGAAATTTTAAAAACTTCCGGGCCTGCCGTTGGAGTGGTCAGCAATATGGATTACCGGGTTGGAAAAATCCGGTTTGAACTGGGTGATACCTTGTTTGCTTACACCGATGGTCTAACTGATGCTACCAATCAGGCAGGTGAATCGGTCAATATTAATGAATTTATATCGCTGCTGACAGATGCCCTACCGTTAAACACGCAGTTGGAAAAGTGTCAAAAACGAGTTTCTGCCCAGTCTGCAGGGACAAAACAATTTGACGATATCACCATTCTGGTGGTAAGGCGTATTGGCCTTTTTTGCGAAAAAGAATAATTTACCGCTTCGTGATGAGTTTTAGATGTTAGCTTCCAATGCTTTTGTGTTGTCTTTTCGATCAATTTCTTGCCAAACACGCAAAAGCTCTGCCACACTCCAGGCCTGTGCAATACACCCACGTGGTGTGAAGGGCGGATCGCCATCAAAGATCTCGCTTATACTGCCTATTCCGCGAACAGACAGGTGATCAAGAAATGGCTCCAGTAATAAACGCGCTGCTTGTGGGTCCTGGTATACACGCAAATGGGCGCTGACAAAAGGTCCAATCAACCAACCCCAAACAGTACCTTGATGGTAGGAGCTATCATTCTGCTGGTCATCTCCGCTGTAATTCCCAATGTAACCCGGTTCATCCTGCGAAAGACTGCGTAATCCCAAGGGCGTCAGTAGCTTTCGAAAACAGATATCAACGATGGATTTTTGTTGTTCCCGAGTTAGGGGGCTGTCTGGTAAGGAAATCGCCAATAATTGAGTGGGCCGCAAGGCAGGATCATCACCGGTCGGGGTATCAAGCACATCAAAACAATAACCAAGCTCTTCATTCCAGAAACGCGAAAAGCCTGTAGATACCCGCTTTGCCAGCGCCTGAAAACGATCGAATGGCAGATCAAGAACTGTTGCGAATTCCACCATACTGAGCAATGCGTTATACCAGAGGGCATTGATTTCGACAGGCTTTCCCGTCCGTGGCGTGATACCCCAATCACCAGCTTTGGAATCCATCCACGTTAATGGTATGCCTGGCTCGCCTGCATAAAGCAGCCCATCCAATGGGTCAACCTGGATATGAAAACGAGTGCCTTTCTGGTGCCAATCTATTATTTCTGCCAAAATCGGGAATAGCTCAGCCAGCAAATCCTTGTCACCGGTTTCTTTATAATACGCTCGAATCGCATCAAAATACCAAAGTGTCACATCTGCAGCTTTGTATTCAGGTAGCCCATCTCCTTGCGGAAGATGACTGGGCAGCATTCCCTGACTGACAAACTGTGAAAATATTTTCAATATGCTTCGGGCTTCGACATACCTGTGAGTTGCCAGCAAAAGACCGGGCAAACTGATCAAGCTATCACGCCCCCAGTCTCGAAGCCAATGATAGCCCGCGATAATGGACCATCCTTCTGTTCCATCGGGTTCGGAGCGTTTGACGATAAACTGGTCTGCGGCAAGAACAAGTCGGGGTGGCATGTCTGGGGCCAGCGCTGTCAGCTTTTCCTCATATGCCTGCCGTTCTTTCAGGGCTGAGGCTCCGTCCAGGTTAGGAGACGTTTCGGCGCTTATGATAAATGTTACAGTTTCGTCTGGTAAAAGAGTTACCCGAAACTCGCCGATGTTCAGGTGATCTTCCATGACAGGGGAATCGCGATGTGGTTCCATGTTAAGTGAAAAATTCCTATACCAGTGATGCTCCTGGTTTACTTGCGCGCGATCACTCAATACAAGGTAAGGTACTGCATCTTCAAAGGCGCTCACCCTAAGGCCTTGTGGAATTCGTCTAATTTGCATTTGCCAGTCGCCGGCATGCGTCTCGCCATAAAAGTCCCTATAATTAGCCATCGCGCGAACGATAAGGGTCAACGGAGAAGTAGCGCGCCTTAAACGATAATAAACATAAGTCGTATTTGAGCCTGGCTGCATCCAGATACTTTTTTGTAAAAGTGCACCGCCAAACGAAAAGGTCCAAACGGGTGTGGTACCTTCCAGGTGAAACCGCTCGATATGGCGGTAACCATGTGGCTCCACCAATATATTTGCCCAGCGATTGGAATAAATTGGATACACCCGACCATCATATTCAACCGTATCGTCAAGTTTGCTGACGAGTAAGGTGCGCCCAAGTGGCGGTTTAAGCGCAGCAACGAGCAAACCATGATAACGGCGGGTCAACAGGTTGGCAACTGTGCCCGATGCATAGCCCCCTATTCCGTTTGTAACCAACCACTCCATCGATTCTGCGGTAGATAGTTCGCCACAGATACCTCGCCCAAAATAAATTGATTTCATATTTTCCCTGTCTTGACAACAAAATACTTACGGTAACAACCGGTAAAATTAGTACCAAGAGATACTTGATCACACTTTTCCGAAGGTTGAGCCGTTCTAAATAAAGGTAATTTCGATTGCATGGTTATTACCTGCATGTCGTCGCTAGTAAAAAATGGATATTTATTAGACGATACATCAATATTCTACACCTTTGTTTGACAAAAGAGAAATTGATGCAAACATTCTTTGGATGATTGGTGATGCGCTGGTAATATCTGTTCAAAAAACTCCCCTTTTATGTTGCTGTGATCAATTGGGAAACTGCTTTAAATAGGGTAACCGTTAATATTGAACCTGTAGGAATTATCCGCTAAACACAGAATATATGGTTAAAAGACAATCTGGAGTTTGATGTTTTGGTGAATAAACATAATGGTGCAAAGTGGAAAATCTTATTTGCCAATGGTGTATTATTAAAAGAGCAAAAGCCATCTATCATTAAGATGGGCCATTCAACCCACCTATAAAAGCTGATCTTATGTATTTAAAAAATAATAGCAAGATCCAAAACGTAGTAAAAGGTAAAACCATTTATCTCCTGGGTTTGATTGTCTTAGTAGAATTTGGCTATCCGATCACCGCCTATGGCATAACAGCCCTGGTCATCTTCGAAATCTTGTGTGTTTCCATGATACTGGCAGGTGTGATTGTTGGGCGCGACTCGATCCGTCACATGCTTTTTCTGGGATGTACAAACTTTGTCTACTTCGCTGCAAGCATAACTTACGCATTGAACCCAACCACCTCCTGGGCGGTTTTTCTAACAAATATCGCTCTCGTTCCTTACCTGGGCATGCTGTTCTGGGTTTTGGGACGTTTTTTACTCTCTGTCAATACCATCACTCGCGATGTACTCTATGCGGCAATTTCTATCTATTTTCTTCGGCGTGCTCTTTGTGTCGCTGTATGGCATTATCGATGCGCTGATACCGGGCTCGTTTCGTGATGGAAGCTTTCCAGATGGTGTGGTTCCGTGGCAGCAATTCGTCTATTTCAGCTATACCACTTTGACATCCAGCGGTTATGGCGATATCCTTGCCTATCTCGTGGTGGGCACGTTCGCTGGCGAATCTTGACATCATAACTGGTGTGTTATTTATCACCATTAGTATGTCAAGAATGGTGGCACTCTATACATCTGAAAAAGAAAGAGAGCAAATATGAAAATCTCAATTATCGGTGCTGGGAATGTTGGCAGTACTCTTGGCAAAAAATGGGCACAGGCTGGGCATCATATTTGGTTTGGAGTCCGCAGCCCGGGCGACACGAAATTTAACGAATTGCATTTATCCGGAAAGGTTTGTACTGTGGGCGAAGCCATTGCGGCTACGGAAGTGGTGCTGCTTTCCATACCTGGTACGTATGGCGTTCTCAAGAAAGCTTGACAGCTAGACAAAAAGACCCTTCTCGGTAAAATTGGTGTCGCCAGACAACCAACAACCGAGGAGGATCGATATGGAGTATAGCACGCTCAAGCCGTGGCAGGAAATAAGTGAAACTG
>JAPLGT010000060.1:0-14891 GCA_026390035.1 Chloroflexota bacterium | reverse complement strand
TCGTTCCATTCCTATGATATTATCCCTGCGTGCGCCCATTTGGCTCCTCTTATACGCTCGGTCTTCAGTAAACCAAGTATCGCATAAGAGTGCCTCTTGGGCCACATTTTTTATGTCAATCTAATCTGAACCATGCCCAATCCTTGCCCGGCATTTTTTTAGGATTTACTTTGATAATGTCAAAGTAAAAATCTGGCAGTATGTACACAAATTATTAAGCTTTCTAAATTCGTGTAAAAAAATATCACAGTTTCCGAGCTTATACTTTTGACTGATCATGCCTGGATCCAAGCATAGCGGTGCGAGTGATCGTTAGAGCGTGTTTAAGAATTCAATTGCCTTTCGGAAAAACGGTAGAGCCGTATTAATACAATCTGAGCGCCTGATCCAGATCAGCGATAATGTCGTCAGGATGCTCAAGGCCAACAGATAAGCGTATCAAATTGGGCTGCAAACCAGCAACATCTTTATCGCTGCCACTGATCTGCTGATGGGTGGAAATCATCGGAATGGTTGCAACGGATTTTACACGACCAAGGTCGGTGGCGCGCCAAATCATTTTCAAACGATCGAAAACCTGCCGGGCGGCTGAAGCACCGCCTTTTACAGTAAAGCTGAGCAGATAACCGAAACGAGCGGCATCACTCTTATTTGCATCCACCAATTCCATGTAACGGGCAGCTATCTCATAGCCAGGAAAGCTGGGCAAGCCGGGGTACTGCACGCTCTCGACCGATGGTTTGCCGATAAGATACTTTGCCACTGTCATTGCAGTTTGACTCGATGTATCGGTGCGCGTCCGCAGAGTGCGCAAGTCGTTAATTGTCAGCAAAGCACTGAGCGGATTGAGTGTTGGGCCCATGTCGCGGTGCGGGTAGCCTTTGACATAATTGGCATAGTTTTGGCGCATTTCATCCGGGCCAACCTTGCTGAGGATGTTAGCGCGGGAAATCACTGCCCCGGCAATGACAAACCCGGATGTGGCCATACTTTTACTGACTGAATGAATGACAATGTCAGCGCCGTGCAGCAACGGACGCATTAACGCCGGAGTGGCAATCGTAGAATCGATGATAAATGGGGCGTTTACCGCATGTGCCAGGTCGGCAACAGCTTTTAGATCAATGACCGCCAACGAAGGATTGGCGGGCATCTCACCGAAGACGAAACGAGTCTCGTTATCAACCTTCGCTGCCCATTCATCCAAATTAAGCGGATCACGTACCCAGCGTAAGTCGACTCCCCGCTCTTTTGCATAACGTGTGAAGAGGGTGAAGGTGCCGCCGTAACAACGTGCAGATGCGACAATATTAGGTTTGGGATAAGCAGAGTCGTTCATCAGGAAGGAGTTGGTTCCAAGGAAAACTGCCGCCATTCCAGATCCAGTCATGTGTGCGGTTACCTCGCCATCGAATCCGTAACCTTCGAGCATGGCCAGTGTCTCTTCAAGATAATGCTGAGTTGGATTGGTGACGCGTGCATATATCCAGGCAGGCATCAAATACGCCAGGGCGGCTTCCATGTGATCACTATTGTTGAAGTGCTGGGCGGTAGAAAGAAAGGCTGGTTCGATGATGCTACCTTGATTGACCATTGCAGATTGCATATCGTACAATCCATGTACGGCAATAGTGTCAAATTTCTTGCCGCGCATCAGTAAGCGCTGGTTTTGATCCTGCTCCATCATTTGCCGACCTTGTTCAATGTAAGCTTGTACCCCGGGTGTATAAGAATCCATGGTTTTGTCTCCTGAGAAAAGGGTGAATCTCGGATAGGTGAATTTATTATATTAGCTGGGTTTTCTTTAGAGCGAGTTTAAGCAATGAATGGAGGTTTCTGGATATTATAAAATAGTAGTATGACCAGAAACAGTTACTCGACCGATTTGACCGATGCAGAACGGGAGCTACTTCAGCCCTTTATGCCTGCCGAAAAAGTTCTTGGGCGAAAACGGACCATTGATTTACGTGAAGTTTTAAACGCGATTTACTATCTTATTCAAACAGGCTGTCAGTGGCGAATGTTACCGCATGACTTTCCAACTTGGCAAACCGTCTGCTCCTATTTTAATAGTTGGCGTAAAAGCGGTTTGTGGATAAAAATAAACACGGATTTTCGCCAAGATTTACGCCGGGCAAGCTGCCGAGATCCAGAGCCTGGTGCGGGAGCCATCGATAGTCAATCCGTAAAAACCACCGAAGAGTGTATGATGCAGGTAAATGTATTAAAGGCCGAAAACGTCATATTTTAGTGGACACGATCGGCCTGCTCTTGCTTGTAATGGTGCTAACGACCGATGTTCAAGACCGAGAGGAAGCAAAATTACTGTTCAGCAAAGTTAAAGAATGTTTTCCACGCTTGAAACTGGTTTGGGCAGATGGCGGTTATGCCGGAAAACTGGTCGACTGGGTCAAGCAGTTTACCCATTGGGCTTTGGAAATTGTGAAGCGAACGGATGATATAAAAAGTTTTGTGCTATTGCCTCATCGATGGGTGGTAGAACGCACCTTTGGTTGGCTCAATCGATGGAGTAGATTGAGTAAAGATTATGAGCGCCTGACCGGCACAAGTGAAACCTTGATATAAGCTACGGTGAGCAGACTTATGATCAGACGGCTGGCAAGGATGAAAGTAGTTCAGGTGGCTGCATAGGCCGGATTCTGCCTGAATTCAAAAAGGAGGTTGTTTTTGGCGAAAAATATTTCTCTGATACGTGGCTGATTCCCATAGCAGGTCAGTTCGGCTAGTTTTTTTGCCTGAAATTATCCCAAAATGTTGACCAAATTCAATTCTTAAACATGCTCTTAGGATTATCGACATTAAATGACCACCTGGGGATTCCCACCCGCAAGGCCCGCCAGCGCATAAAACCCAATCTGGCGGGCCGTTATAAATAAAGTCAACAGAGCAGCTTAGATCCCGGTCATATAAGCCAGCCCCAGCGTGCCGGGACCGGTGTGTGACCCTACTACTGGGCTGAGACTGGTGAAAATCGATTCGATCGGATTGATTATTTTTGTGGCACGTTCCAGCAGCTCCCGACCTTCAACAGGTACATTGGCTTGGAGTAAAGCCAGCCGAACGAGGCTTTTTCCAGCAGTTTCCGCGGCAATAATTTCGATCAACCGATCAATGGCTTTATTTTTTGTGCGAATACGTTCCATTGCTTCCACTTTCCCATCCTGCAGTGCAAGAATGGGCTTGAGGTTGAGCGCTGTTCCAAGCAAGCGTTGGGCACCGCCAATCCGACCACCCCGGTGAAGAAATTCGAGTGTATCAACAACAAAATAAACTCCGCTGCATTCGCGGGCTTTATTTACGAGTTGTACGCAATCGTTCAGCGACGCGCCAGCCTCAGCCGCACGGGCAGCCGCCAGAACTTGAAAGCCCATTGCCATGGCAGTTGAGTTGCTGTCAATAATTACAACTTTTTCCTGTCCAGATGCAAGAAGCTCGCGTGCCTGAATGGCAGATTGCATTGTTCCGGATAATTTTGATGAAAGAAAAATGCCGAGAACTTCGAAGCCTTGTTCGATCAGTCCTGCAAAGGCTGATTGCATATTGATGATGGATGCTTGCGAGGTGGTTGGTAAGATTTTGGCGGTACTCAAACGTTGGTAAAACTCGTCCGGCTGGATGCTGACTCCATCCTCGTACGTTTGTTCACCCCAGATCAGCACCAGGGGTACAACCGTGATCTTGTATTGATCTATAATATCTTTTGGAATATAGGCCGTGCTGTCGGTGACAATCGCAACTTTTGACATTGAATTCTCCCAGGTGATTAATCAATTGAATTTTATAACCCATTTTGTGTGCGTTAGTTTCGTCGGGTTATTTCTGCCTTCAGCAGACAGCCTGCGCTTACCCGTAAGAAACCGGGGTGGCAGAATTGGCCATGGTATAATACTCTGATTAAATTATTAAGATATTATTGCTTTTTCCTTTGAGGAGATTACTTTGGCTTTTAATCCCATTAACTGGCTTCTCGGCCTGTTTTCATTAGACATCGGTATTGACCTGGGCACCGCAAATACGCTGGTCTACGTCAGGAACAGAGGCATCGTCATTAACGAGCCATCCTGGGTTACCATCGAAAAACGGTCTCGGGAACCGTTGGCTGTGGGGCAAAAAGCCAAGGAGATGATGGGGCGCACTGCTGGCAATATCATTACTCTCCGTCCAGTCCGTGATGGAGTAATTTCTGAATTTGATGTGACGCAGGTTATGTTAACATATTTTATCGGTCAGGTGCATGAGCAAAGCATTGTTCCACTACCCCGACCGAGAGTCGTGATCGGTATTCCCGCTGGTGTCACTGAAGTGGAGAAGCGGGCTGTCTATGACGCCGCCATGTCCGCTGGTGCTCGCGAAGCGTTTCTCATTGAAGAACCTATTGCGGCGGCATTGGGTGCTGGTCTTCCAATCGGCGACGTTAAAGGTTCCATGGTTGTTGATATCGGTGGCGGCACCACTGAAGTGGCTGTAGTGGCGATGGGGGGCGTGATTGTTTCGCGTTCTTTGCGTGTAGCAGGCGACGAGATGGACCAGGATGTTGTCCAGTATATCCGCAATAAGTATAATCTGTTGATCGGCGAAGGTGTGGCCGAGCAGATCAAGATCAAAATCGGTTCTGCCTATCCTTTGCCCCAAGAAAAGACCACCGAAGCTCGTGGGCGAAATCTGGTTAATGGATTGCCTGAAGCCATTGAAGTCTCATCGGTTGAAGTTCGAGACGCGCTTTCTGGTTCAATCCAGGTGATCATAGATACCATCCGAGATGCACTTGATGAAGTCCCTCCTGAAGTGATTGCTGATTTAATGGATACTGGGATTTGTCTGGCTGGCGGTGGTGCTCTGTTACAAGGGCTCGCCGACCGCCTGGCAGATGAACTCAACCTGCGTGTCTGGCAGGCAGAAGATCCGTTGACCTGCGTGGCGCGCGGGACCGGGGTGATCTTGAGCGATTTCGAAAACTTGCGTCACTATCTGGTTGGCCTGGAGCGCGGTTCAACCCGGCACGCTGCCTGATTTGTTGGCGGCTGCTGCCCAGCCGACCGTATAATTACGAACCTTAAATATGAGAAATTCCTTTTCCGGTACAGTCCAAACAACAATTCTCTTTTTGTTAGTGGCTGGTATCCTTGCTCTGGCGCTGAGTGGTTCACTTGGCGTTATTTCAGGAAACTTTAATAGCCTGCTTGTTACGGCACAATCCTGGATCTTCACACGTTTTGTTGTTATTCAGGAATTTTTAACCGTGCCACGCGATGTGGTGGCTCTGCGTCAGCGTAATGCCAATCTTGAGACCGAAGTGTCGCGTTTACAGGCCCAGGTAGTGCAGCTGCAAAATAGCGTTTCAGAAGCAGATGCCCTGGCTGCATTGGTCAATTTTTCCCGTTCCAACCCCGAAAATTCCTACACAGCAGCCTCCGTTATTGGACGCGACCCCAGCCCGTTCTTGCGCTATATTATTATTGACAAGGGCTCGAACCAGGGCTTACGCCGCGGCATGCCGGTTGTCACTGATCAGGGTCTGGTTGGGCGCGTGGATGCTGTCATCAATAGCGCCGCTCGCATCCAGTTAATCACAGATACATCCTCAGCGGTCAATATTCGCCTTGAAAAAGCCAAAAAAGAGGCCATTCTAGTCGGCACAGTTTCCGGTGACTTGATGTTGGATCTTGTTCCTCAAGATGTGCTGCTTCAACCCGGGGACTTGGTGTTGACTTCGGGGCTAAGCGGTGGTTTTCCTGCTGATTTGATAGTTGGACAGGTGCTCAATGCTCGCAAGCGCGATTCCGACTTATTCCAACAGGCTGTGATTCAACCCGTTGTCGATTTTTCCAAGCTGAAAATCGTGCTGATAATTACCGATTTCCGACCTGTTGATATAACCCCATTGATTCCAGTTCCATAATATGAAAAATCTGGTAGCACTCCCCGTATTGGCACTGGCATTCATGTTCCAGACAGCCGTTGCCAGTCGTATTACTCTACTCTCCGGTGCAGCCGATCTTGTTCTGCTCATTCTGATCTCCTGGGCCCTGCAGGAACAGGTTCAATCTGCCATTCAATGGGCTGCTTTGGCCGGTTTGATGGCTGCGTTTGTGTCTGGTTTACCACCGTTTGTGCTGGTAACAGCCTACATCCTGGCAGTGATCCTTGCTCGTTATATCCTGCGGCAGACCTGGCAAACTCCGATCCTGGCTCTGTTTACGGTCATCTTTTTCTCCACCTTGCTTTTGCATTTTCTGAGTTACATAACATTGGTGGCGTGGGGGACAGCCATTCCATTCGCTGATGCGCTGGCCTTGATTACCCTGCCGAGTGTGTTTTTGAATTTTCTCCTGGCGCTCCCAATCCATTCATTTATCCGTGATCTGGCCTTATGGGTCTATCCGATGGAGGATATGGTATGACTTCTCCTTCTGCTCCGCGTTTAAATATCGAGCCATGGCGGATCTTTACTTTTTACGCCGTGCTTTTGCTGGGTTTTTCTGTTTTGGTGGCGCAACTATTTAATTTACAGGTACTTCAATATCAAACCCGGCTGGGCCAGGCTGATGAAAACCGCACCCGCGAGATCAGCGTTCCGCCTACACGTGGGATCATTTATGACCGCAATGGTTATATTCTTGCACGTAATGTGGCCTCGTATAACGTGATTATCACTCCGGCCAATCTGCCCAACGACCCGGCTGATATTCAGCGCGTTTACCGCGAACTTTCCTTACTGACCGCTGTGCCCGTGAATAATGGTACCCTGGAAGATGCGAAGTTAGTATCGGCCTGCGTTCCCGGCCCGGGGATCGCGCAGCTGGTTGAACTGCAAGATACGCTGGCGCCTTACAGCCCAGCGAAGATTCAATGTAATATTAGTGAAGAAAATGCGCGCATTGTGCGCGAAAAAGCCATGGATTGGCCAGGTGTGAGCGTGGAGATCGAGCCTATCCGCGAATATCCCACTGGTTACCTGACATCTGATGTGGTTGGTTTTCTGGGCCCAATCCCGGCCCGCGATGAAGCACTTTATGTGAAGCAGGGTTTTTTACTCAACCGTGATAAGGTGGGTTATTCGGGCGTGGAAGCGTATTTTCAAGACATCCTGGCAGGTCTTCCCGGTCGCCGCGTGGTGGAACGTGATGTTGCCGGACAGGAACTCCGCAATCTTCAGCCGCCGGTTCCGCCTGTCTCTGGGAACAACCTGATCACTACCATCGACACGCGTCTGCAAAAGGCCGCCGATGCTGCACTGTCAGGAGAAATAAATTTTTGGAATTCATATTTTGGCCGTATCCGCATTACAACCGGAGCGGTGGTTGCGATGAATCCCAAGACCGGGGAAATTTTGGCGATGGTTTCTTTTCCCACGTATGAAAATAATCGCATGGCGCGTTTTATCCCGGCTTATTATTACAATCAGTTGGCCGAAGATCCGGCTAAACCATTATTAAACCATGCAGTCTCTGATCAATTCCCGCCAGGGTCGGTTTTTAAGTTATCCACAGCTACCGGTGCCTTGAATGAAGGCATCGTCACCTTGGATCAGATTATTGATGCCCCAGGGCAGTTGGTGTTGACTGAGTCTTATTCGCCCAACGATCCTGGGCGTGAACGCCCTTTTGTTGATTGGAACGAAGCTGGTTTCGGGACGATTGACTTTTTACACTGTATCGCTTATTCCAGTAATGTTTGTTTTTATAAGTTGGGCGGTGGCTACAAAACGGAAATCAAGCAAGGCCTGGGTATCGAGCGCTTGCGTGAATATGCCCGGGCGCTGGGTTATGATCAAAGATCCAATATCGAATTGATGGGCGAAGCCAAGGGGCTGATCCCATCGCCACAGTGGAAGCGCATCAATCGTGGCGAGAACTGGTCAACTGGCGATACTTACATTGCCAGTGTCGGTCAGGGCTATGTGTTGGCCACTCCTTTGCAAGTATTATTATCCGCTGCGACGATCGCAAATGACGGTAAGCATGTTCAGCCTACCCTCGTGCGTGAGATCACCGATAGCAATGGCAAGCCTCTGATCATCTGGCGTGACGTTGGTGGTAATCTATACCATCAATGCAGCGGAAAAAATTCGGGTGGGCAGTTGACCGCAGGTTGGTGTGATACGGGCTATAATATTTCAAATCAGGTCTTGTACAGTTTTTGCCAGGGGAAAAATGCGCTGGATGAGCAAGTTGAAGGTTGGTGTGGCACCGATGAAAAAGGTCAGCCAATCTTTCATGAAGGTGCCTGGCAGATTTCTCCATTTATTGGGCATAATCAGTGGGATATTACGACCGACCCGGTCATCAACGATTACCAATGCGACGGTGCCTACTGTTCACCTACCGGTCAAAAAAAGACTGTCAGACCGGATGTAGTTCAGAAAATTCAAGAAGGGATGCGCCTGGCTGTTACCTCGGATCCCACCGGAACCTTGAACGCAGTATTTAGTGGCCGGACCGTGGAATTTACCAAGCCATTTGAAATCCCGGTCGCTGGCAAGACTGGTACCGCGGAATATTGTGACAATGTTGCCCAGGCTCAAAACCGCTGTAATTTTGGTTCATGGCCGACCCATTCGTGGACTGTTTCGTATGGGCCATACGAAGATCCAGAAATTGTCGTGGTTGCTTTTTGTTACAACGGTGGTGAGGGTGCCAGTGTGGCCGCACCAATTGTTCGCAGGGTTCTGGAAGCTTATTTCGAATTAAAGGCTATCGATGCAGCCCAACAGGCTACTGCTCCGTAATAAGGGTGTGCTATAATTTTGGCTAATAAAATGATGACTGAATCGTCGCTCGTCCAGATAAAAGGTATGCGAGATGGCCTGTTGGTATCGCTTGGCGATGCCGGTTGGCCAGTTGTTCAGCGTGCGCTGATCGAACGGATTGAAGAGCAGCCCGCCTTTTTTCAGGGAGCGCGGCTTGCCCTGGATGTTGGCAACCAGACCCTTAAATCCGCTGAACTTTCCAGCTTGCGTGACAGGCTTTCTGAGCACGGCATTATGCTCTGGGCAATAATAAGCCTGTCACCAGTTACTGAAAATACCGCCCAGATACTGGGACTGGCAACCCGCATTTCCAAACCTCGTCCGCAAGAACAGACCGCCTCCAGAAAGGGTGATGACGATGGTGCCCTTTGGGTCAACAAAACAATTCGATCAGGTACTCGTGTCGAATCTGGCGGGCACATTGTTGTATTTGGTGATGTAAACCCTGGCGCGGAAGTTATTGCGGGTGGCAGTGTCATCGTGTGGGGACGTTTGCGCGGCGTGGTTCATGCTGGCTCAAAAGGTGATCAATCTGCAGTGGTCTGTGCACTCGATTTAATGCCCACACAACTGCGCATTGCCGGAGAAATCGCGGTTACCCCTGAACGCCGCGGAAAACCCCTGCCCGAAATTGTTCGAATCAAAGATGGCCAGCTGCAAGCTGAGACATGGACCCCAGGATAAGGTGGAGTAGAAGATGACCGCAAAAGTGATTACTGTGACATCTGGCAAAGGTGGGGTGGGTAAGACTACGACCGTTGCCAATATTGCCGTGGCCCTCGCTTCGGACGGAAAGAAAGTTGTCTGTATTGATGGTGATATCGGGTTGCGTAACCTGGATGTGGTTATGGGCCTTGAAAACCGGATTGTGTATGATATTGTCGATATCGTGGAGGGACGCTGTCGGACACGCCAGGCGATGATCCGCGATAAACGTTTGCCCGAGTTGTTCCTGATCCCGGCTGCCCAAACCCGGGATAAAAATGCTGTTTCCCCAAGTGATATGGTTCGCCTGTGTGATGAACTACGCCCTGAAGTCGATTGGATAATAATCGATTCGCCGGCTGGGATTGAACGCGGCTTCCGAAATTCCATCGCTGCTGCTGACCAGATCCTGATTGTCACAAATCCTGAAATGTCCGCAGTTCGCGACGCTGACAGGGTGATTGGACTGCTCGAAGCTGAAGAGAAGAATGCCCCATCTTTGATTATCAACCGGCTTAATCCCGGATTGGTAAAGCGCGGAGATATGCTTTCTGTGGATGATGTTTATGATCTCTTGCATATTGACGTAATTGGAATTGTCCCGGAAGATGAAAATGTTATCGTCGCATCGAACAAGGGTGCGCCCCTGGCCTTGGAGGGCAAGACTCGCGCCGGACAGGCTTTCAGGAATATTTCACGGCGGCTGAACGGCGAGGATGTCCCATTCCTTGATCTCGATTCACATAGCTTGTGGGATCGTCTCGGTAAACTTGGCTGGAGGAAGTGAGATGAACTTCCTGGAGCGTTTGACTGGCAAGAAAAGCGCTACAAGCGCAAAAGAAAGGCTTCAGCTGGTGCTCATCCATGATCGCACTGACTTAAGCCCGGCTTCGCTGGAAGCTTTAAAGGATGATTTGATTGCGGCGATCTCAAAGCATATCGATATCGATCCGGGTAGTGTCCGAATTGAAGTTGAGCATGAGGGTCGTGAGCAGCGTCTTGTTGCGGATATTCCTCTGCGTGTGGCCGCGCGCCGCCGAATTGGTTAGGATTACATTTTCACAGGCGATCTGACGCCTGATGATGGAAGATAAGTATGCGTGGAGGTTTTTGGCGGTATTTTGATTTCTGGTTGTTGGGGGCAGTAACCATCCTGGTAATCATTGGTATTACGATGATCCGCTCCGCACTGGCTGGAAATTTTGAGCTGACGGTAACGACCCCCCTTGTGAATCGCCAGATCATTTTTGCACTGATTGGGTTTGTGCTCTTAATTGGCACTGCCGGTATAGATTATCGCTTGTGGTCATCCGTCAGCAGCACGCTCTATTTCGGTATGATTATTGTTCTTTTGGCTTTGAATATCATCGGTGCTGCCTTATTTGGTTCTGCCCGCTGGTTCCGTACCACCCTGGTTTTTATTCAGCCGTCGGAATTTGCGAAGCTGGTCGTTATTCTCAGTATTTCGCATTTTTTTGTCCAGCACATCCATGAGATGAATGAACCAAAATGGACCATTCGCAGCCTGATCATGGCCATGGGCATCACCGTTTGGGTCATCTTGCAGCCAAATCTAAGTACTTCCATCGTACTGCTGGTTTTGTGGTTTGTGCTCTTATGGCTGGCTGGCGTGCCTCTCAAACACCTGATTTTATATGCCGTGGTTGGCCTGCTGGTCCTGGCAATTACCTTCCCCGTCCTGGTGCAGTTTCAGATTATTCAAGATTACCAGGTAAAGCGCATTCTAAACTTTGTGACACCCGACCCGAACGCGCGTTATGGTGATATCTATAATATCCAGCAGGCGCTCATCTCAATTGGATCGGGCGGATTGTTTGGCCAGGGTTATGGACACGGCAGCCAGGTCCAATTACGTTTCCTGAAGGTCCGTTGGTCTGATTTTATTTTTTCCACCACTGCCCATGAGCTTGGTTTTGTTGGGGCAGTCCTGATCATCGGTTTGATTGTCTTTATTGTTTGGCGTTGCTTATATGCTGCGCGGATTTCGCGTGATACCTATGGTGCCTTGATTTCTTACGGTGTGGCCACCCTGATAGCTTTTCAAGCGATT
This sequence comes from Chloroflexota bacterium, assembly GCA_026390035.1. Taxonomy (GTDB): domain Bacteria; phylum Chloroflexota; class Anaerolineae; order Anaerolineales; family Villigracilaceae; genus UBA5195. The sequence continues at coordinate 3,345 of JAPLGT010000060.1, read as the reverse complement.
GTTAATATCGGGGTCAATCTTAATCTAATGCCGGCCACGGGGTTGACTCTGCCTTTTGTTAGCTATGGAGGCAGTTCTCTGGTGGCTAATATGATTGCCATTGGACTTGTTGAAAGTGTAATTATGCGCCATAAAGCGCTGGAATTATAAAACCTGGAGGTTTGAGTGACAGCTGTCCCTGCTCGTGTAAGATTTGCACCATCGCCCACCGGTCACATGCATTTAGGCAGCGCCCGGACCGCTCTCTATAACTACTTGCTCGCAAAAAAAACGGGTGGGCAATTTATTCTTCGGATTGAAGATACTGACCAGAAACGATTTGTCCCTGGCGCAGAGCAGGAGTTGATCGATGGCCTGCGCTGGCTCGGACTTGACTACGACGAAGGCCCTGATATTGGCGGACCTCTGGGGCCGTATCGCCAGACCGATCGCCGCGATATATACCAGGCTCATGCCAAAATGTTGGTCGATTCTGGCAAGGCTTTTCCATGTTTTTGTACGATGGAACGGCTGGATCTCGTTCGCCAGGAGCAACAGAAGAATAAAGGCCCAATGCATTACGATGGCCTTTGTCGCGATATCGACCCTGGTGAAGCCGCCAGCCGGATTGCCAGCGGTGAGAAGCATGTGATTCGCTTCAGGATGCCCAGGGATGGCATTACAACAGCTGTTGACCAGCTTCGTGGGCCAATTAACATTGAGAATAGGGTTCTGGATGATTCTGTGCTGATGAAATCCGATGGCTGGCCCACCTATCACCTGGCCGCCATGGTGGACGATCATTTGATGAAGATAACTCACGTCTTCAGAGGTTCAGAATGGTTGGGTACCTTTCCGCTGCACGTCAACATTATCAGAGCTTTTGGTTGGGATGAACCGCTCTGGATGCACCTTTCGATTTTTCTCAAACCTAGCGGTAAGGGGAAAATGAGCAAGCGCGAAAGCGTCGATGCCCTCAAAGACGGCTACTCCATTTTTGTGAAGGATATGCATGATCTTGGGTTTACCCCTGAGGGTTTGTTGAATTGGGCCGCTCTGATGGGCTGGGGTGCTGGTGAAACTGAGGATGTGCTCAGCCTGGCCCAAATGATCGAAATATTTGATATTAAGCGCCTGACCCCCTCTCCTGCGGCGATCAACTTCGCCAAACTGGATTACTTCAATGGCGAACATATTCGCCGCCTGGCAATTGATGACCTTGCTGGCAGAATTAAGCCCTATTTTATTAACGCCGGTTTGCAAGTGGATGATGCCATACTGTTGAAGATTATTCCCATTATCCGCGAACGGCTTGTTACCCTGGATGATTGCCTGCCATTTGCTGCCTGGTTTTTTAGAGATTCTATCGAGGTAAATCCCGTCGAATTGGTTGGGAAAAATCTGAGCGCTGCTCAATCTGCGGATGTGGCCAGAAAAATTTATGCAGTGCTTGAATCCCTGGCGGATGTCTCGCACGCCGTCTGCGAGCCGCCCATGCGCCAGCTGATCGAGGAGCTTGGGCTGAGCCCCAACCAGGTCTTTGGCATTTTACGCGTGGCAGTCACCGGGCAGATGGTCAGCCCGCCGTTGTTTGAGAGTATGGAAATTGTTGGAAAAGAGAAAGTGCTCCAACGCCTGAAGGTTGCCATCGGGCTTTTGGAAAAAATGAATTAAATCAAAGGCGGAGGTCATCACGACCTCCGCCTTTATGTTTATCAGGCTTGCTTTTGTTCGATTTTTGCCCAGGCGTCTTTTAGCGACACGGTCCTGTTGAAGACTGGTTTACCAGGCTGGCTATCCGGGTCCATGCAAAAATAGCCGTTGCGTTCAAACTGAAATTTATCGCCGGGTTGAGCTTCCAGCAGAGACTGTTCAACATAACTTTTTTCCGGAATTTCGAGTGAATTCGGATTTACGTACGCCAGAAAATCATCGCCTTCATCCGGGTTTTCCTTGGAGAACAGTCGCTCATAGAGCCGCATTTCGGCAGGTACTGCGTGCAAGGCAGAAACCCAATGGATTGTTGATTTGACCTTGCGTCCGTCCGAAGCGTCACCGCCCTTGGTGTTTGGGTCATACGTGCAGTGTACTTCGCAGATATTGCCCAATTCATCCTTTATCACGCTGACACATTTAATAAAATAGGCGTAGCGCAAGCGAATTTCATTCCCGGGGTAGAGCCGGAAGTATTTGGGTGGTGGTGTTTCGCGGAAATCATCCTGCTCGATGTAGATGACCTTTGAAAAAGCCACTTTGCGAGTGCCCGCGGATGCGTCTTCAGGATTGTTGATGGCATCGATTTCTTCGACCTGGTCTTCAGGGTAATTGTCGATGATCACTTTCAAGGGCCGTAGAACTGCCATACGTCGCAAAGAATTTTTATTCAGATCATCCCTTGCGCAGGATTCAAGTAAGGCAAAGTCGATCCAGCTTGTATTTTTGGCCACACCGATCTTGTTAATAAAATCAAGGATGGCCTTGGCTGTATAGCCGCGCCGGCGCATACCGCGCAGGGTGGTCAAACGCGGATCGTCCCAGCCATTCACCAGGCCGGTTTCCACCAATTTGCGCAGCTTGCGCTTGCTCATCATGGCGTAAGTCAGATTCAGGCGGGAAAATTCAATTTGGCGGGGTTTGAATTCGCCCAGCTGGTCCAGGAACCATTCATACAGGGGGCGATGGATCTCATACTCTATGGAGCACAGGGAATGAGTGACCCCTTCCATCGAATCGTTTTGGCCATGTGACCAATCGTACATTGGGTAAATGCACCAGTTTCTGCCGGTGCGATGGTGGGCAGGTTCGTGGATGATGCGATACATGGCCGGATCGCGCATGACCATATTGGGATGGGCCATATCAATCTTTGCGCGCAGAATGCGGCTGCCATCCAGATACTCACCGTTTTTCATACGTTCGAGCAAATCCAGATTCTCTTCAACGCTGCGGTTGCGATTGGGGCTATTCAGACCAGGCTCTGTCAGCGTGCCCCGGTTTTTAATGACCTCTTCGATGCTCTGATCGTCCACGTAAGCTTTGCCCATTTTAACCAGCCTGATTGCCCAGGCGTAGAGCGTATCGAAGTAGTCTGAAGCAAAGGTTTCCTGAACCCAATGCATGCCCAACCACTGTGCGTCTGCCTTGATGGCATCCACATATTCGGTTTCTTCTTTCGCCGGGTTGGTATCATCAAAGCGCAGGTAAAGTTCTCCACCGTTCTCATGGGCCACGTTATAGTCGATTAAAAAGGCCTTGACATGCCCAATATGCATATATCCGTTCGGTTCTGGTGGCAGGCGCGTGCGCACATAGCTAAAACGTCCGGTGCGCAAATCTTCTGCAACCGCTTCGCGGATGAAATCGGTG
>JAPLGT010000259.1:0-1650 GCA_026390035.1 Chloroflexota bacterium | reverse complement strand
TCCAGACTTTACTGATTTAGAAGTTTTGACAAAACAAATAGATAAAGGAACTTTGAAATTCATTCAAGACATTGAGAGTTTCTTAGCCACAACCGCAACCTGACAAAGCTAACACCTGACGTGTGGGACTGCCGCTTCGCGCCAAGCATTTTTCTAGCCTCAGCATTTTCCTGCTCCCAAACAGAATCCACGCCCACCCACACGGCAGGCAACGCAAACCGTTGATGCGGAGCTCCTAAGCAGTATCAGATTGTATGCAGTGAACAAAACCATCCCCACAGTCGGGCGGACCCCTAAGCAAAGGAGAATAGTATGTCTAAATCAGGCAAACCCGAAGCGACAAAGCCACAAAGCATGGGGTTCTTAACAAGACCATCTTCAGTCCTCGGTCGCGTTTCAGTAATTTTTTTCATCATCGCAATCGTGCTCATTTTACTGAACGCATCCGTGATTGACTCTCTCAGTTTGAATGGAGGCATTTCCTCAGGGGTCTCCAACACCCTTGGCGTCATGTTGGGAATTTGTGTGCTTACTGCGGGTATTTCAGGACTCATCGCAATCGTATTCAAGCGAGAACGCTCTTGGGCGGTGTTCGTGACAACGGTTATGCCGCTTGTCGTTCTCGGTAATGAGATATTGCAATTCCTTTTATTTAGATCCACAGGTGAGTAATCATCCGCCCATCTAAATACACAATAATTATGAGAGTACCAAATTCGAATTCAAAACCGTCTTGCTAACTCCGCCCAACAACAAAGCGTGCACTCAACGTGTGGGAGTCTGCGCGTTTTCGAGTATTTTTCTGGCTTCGGATTTTTCCTGCTCTCAAGCAGAGTCCACACCCACCCCAGCGCCAGTACCGCCTACCGTTGGGCGGCTTCGCTGAAGAACAATGTTTAGTACGTTCATCACTTGATCAATAAAATAATTTTACAGGAGACCTAACATGATGAAACTGATTTCCAAATTCGCCTTACTAATCACAATTCTTGCAATTCTGTATTTCTTAATTTCGGGAAACCTGTTCTCCTCGTCCCCATTTGTCATCGCGGGACAGTTATTGGCTGTTGCGTTGAGCTTTTGGGCTCGACGGAGTTTTCAAGCGGGGCAGTTTAGGTTCAATGCAGAACCAGCGGAAGGAACTCTATTGTTGGCAGGACCGTATCAGGTCATTCGACATCCAATGTATACTTCCGCCATGCTCCTTGTCTGGTCAAGCATTTTGGGGCATTTGTCTATCATCAACATTGTTATTGGCTTAATTGTTGCAGCTATAATTGCCGTTCGCATCGTAACCGAAGAGCAATTTTTACAGGCACACTATCCTGACTATGCAGAATACTCGCGCAAAACCAAGCGGATCATTCCATACATAATTTAGAATTGCCATTTGATTGCCGGAAAACGTGTATGGCGGTTAGCAGATTGTGCAGTTTTGTTATTGCAAAAGATTAAGTTGCAAGAAAAGATTTTGTTATCTTGGCGCCATTAACGCAAACCGTCAGGTTGCTGGGATTTCGAAGCAGTAGAGAAGATTAAAATCAACCCCAAGGGAATCTAAACTGAGTAGCGATATGTGCGGATAATTGAGCATCCTAAATTAGCTGGAGGTGCTCAATGACAAGGAAAGAGAAAGAAGTGAGTGGTTTC
>JAPLGT010000256.1:0-13197 GCA_026390035.1 Chloroflexota bacterium | reverse complement strand
ACTGAAGCGACGCTGCTATGGCATTTTTAACCTGAATAACTTGTTTCGGCGAATTTACCTTGACTTGGAAGGCTACAGAATGTTTGGAGCGTAACCACCATATATGGCTTTATCACGGCAATTCCCAGAGAGCCAAGTTTTCTATCTTGCCAAAATCATTAAAAGACAGAGACCTGAAGATTGCAATCGTGTTTCTTTATGATGCATTTAGATTTGAAATTTGGCTATCTGGAAAAAATAAACAGGTTCTTGCAAAATATTGGAAAATCATCCAGGAAAGCAATTGGGATAAATATAAAATTGTGGCACCTGAGAAGGTCCAGACTTTACTGATTTAGAAGTTTTGACAAAACAAATAGATAAAGGAACTTTGAAATTCATTCAAGACATTGAGAGTTTCTTAGCCACAACCGCAACCTGACAAAGCTAACACCTGACGTGTGGGACTGCCGCTTCGCGGCGTGCGGCACGCTTCGCGCCAAGCATTTTTCTGGCTTCGATTTTTTTCTACTCCCAAGCAGAGTCCACGCCCGCCCCAGCGCCAGTAACGCAAACCGTTGGGCGTTTGTCTTTCAAAAGTTTGTCGTCTTTTTTCTAGCGTTTTTGTTTGCGATTGAATTTGAGTTCAGAAAATCAAGTTCATTTTCAAGTAAGGTTTGCTTGATTTTGGAATCGTCAATTTACCATGTTACAAAAATTCGGTACATTTCTTCGTCCAAATAAAACAGCGATTTTTGTTTTCTTAACATTGATTCTACTAATGCCAGTTTTATATATCTATTCCGAGCCTGAACGGACAAATTATCGCTTGGGAGAAGAACAAAATTGGTTGATAAAAACAAACTATTACGGAAGTCCTCTCAATGAGTATCTTTTTCACACAGAAGGCAACTTTGATGTTTTTATGGGAATCATCGAGAGAGATTATTTTAACAACTATATCGGCATTGTATTGCTTATCTTTTATTACATCATTGCATGTGGCGCGAGCAGTTTTATTCGTAAAGCCCGAAACGATTTGAGACTCAAAAATCGGTAATTCTCATTTTGGCTAGTCAAAGTTGGCTTTTGATTAATTGGCGTTTTGACAAGTCAGGTTTTTTGGTTCGGGCTAAAAATAAAGTTTCGTGTAAAATCTGGTCATGTTTGCGGCGTCGTCTTTTTCCAGCCAGCGTGTCTGGCGCAACAAAAAACGCCTAACAAAGCGTGCACTGGACGGGTGGGATTCTGCGCGGTTTTCGAGCATTTTTCTGGCTTTGAGTTTTTTCTCCTCCCGAAGCGAATCCCAGCCCGCCCACACGCAGGTAACGCAAACCGTTGGCCCGTCCATTTATGTCAAAGTTTTGAAAATCGGGGTGTTCATCAGCCATGACGCTTGACATTACTAACGCATAGCGTTATTATACTTAAGATGATAAAGACCTTCGCAGACAAAGAAACTGAAAAACTATTCATGCGCACGTTTTCACGCAAACTGCCCCAAAATATTCAACTTGCTGCTCGTATGAAGTTGGAGATTTTAGATGCCGCTGAAGTTTTACAAGATTTGCGGGTTCCACCAGGTAATCGACTTGAAAGATTATCAGGTGATAGAGAAGGTCAACATAGTATCCGCATCAATGACCAATGGCGAATTTGCTTCGTTTGGCGACAAGAAAACGCCTATGATGTGGAAATCGTCGATTATCACTAATCACACTTATAACGGTATGCGTTTTGTGTAGGAGTATTAAAATGGACGAAAAACTTTCCCCTATTCATCCCGGAGAAATCCTCATGGAGGAGTTTCTCAAGCCAATGAACATCAGCCAATACAGGCTGGCGAAAGATATTAGCGTTCCACCTCGGCGAATCAACGAAATCGTTCATGGTTTACGGGCTATTACTCCAGATACTGCGCTCAGGCTATCTCGTTATTTTGGGCTATCAGAGCGGTTCTGGATTAACATGCAAACTCGTTATGACCTTGAAGTTGAAAAAGACCGCCTTCAAGACCGGCTTGATAAAGAAGTGCACGTTTACGCAGTGGCGGCATAAAAACCAGTACCTTTGCAACCCAAAAACGGGCCAACCCCGCGTGCAGCGGACGGGCTGGGGCTGCGCCCTGCGCTCGAGGGGATTCTTCCCCAAACGGCGATTTTGCATCTGGCGGTTTTGTCCGTGCAAGTCCCCAGCCCGCCGCTAACGCAAGGCCGTTGGGCGTTCCCTTGCAAGACAAAAATGGAGTCTTGAATGACAGCAACGCCTCTATTATTTGAACGAGCATCTCAAAAATATATTGCAATACGCACAAAAATAAGCCGTGACGAAATTGGCAGTATTGTCCCAGAAATTTATTCTGAATTATCCGCTTGGATTTCAGCCAACAACATCAGTATTTCTGGCGCTCCAATAATTCGATATTTTTTTATTGACTATGGGACTGGAGATGTTGATATTGATGTGGGTTTCCCAATTTCAAGCAATGCTATGCCAGCAAATAATCGAATCAAAGTTGATGAAATACCGTACGGCACTTATGCTACGCTAATTCATAATGGCTCATACGAAAATCTTTTTGAGACGACTGCAATGCTTTTGGCTTGGGGACGGCAACAGGGTATAAAATGGCAGTCACCACAAGATAGCAAAGTATCGAAATGGAAAAGTCGAATTGAACACTATCTTGTCGGTTTTGCAGATACTCAAAATCCAAATGATTGGAAAACTGAAGTAGCAATTCTTGTTGAGTAACTACGAAATCTTAAGATGGCATCTTTTTACGGCAATCGAGTCTTGCGCAATAAAAAAACGTCCACGCCCGCCGCGCTGGTCTGTATCAGTACGTAACAGATCCATCATCCTACCATTCCCCTCAAACTCTGTCTCAGAGTCAACCAACAAACCGGATACGTATTTTTGCTATTTCTATCCCCTGCAATACGATCATCTTGCCAAATTGGAAGTTTTTACACTTCTCATATTTTGCAAAGCCGGTTAGTAGTGTTAGTGGCAAGATGTGAGATTTTGACGCACCCTTTATTCCCACCTAAAAAATATGGCTCTCTTCAGATTAGTGCGAGACAATCAATCAGCGCTATTCCGGGGCGTCAACGTTAACCCTGCATGCTGCACCACGCCAGGCTTTTGGCAGCGCTTTTGCACGCTATTTTCCCAAAAAAACTGCGTGTCATTCGTCCATTCGGCACTTATTCGTGATAAAAACACCGTACAATCGTCCCTGCAAACCCTGCGCGTGTTAAGCACAAGCCACAAGCAGCTCAGATTAAATATTTTTTCCCGCTAATCTGGGGAGAACCCAAAACATCCTCCAGCTTTTCGCTGTACCATTTTTAGCGCTTAGGCAGATTCATCCTGTCCCCAGGCCGTGACCTTGTTGCGCCCGCGATTTTTGGAAATGTACATGGCTTTATCGGCTTTGATAATAATTTCATCGGCGGCCTGCCCGTGGTCTGGATAGCAAGCTACCCCAAAGGACATGGTCACACGTAGAGCTTGCCCTTCATGTTGGATGCTGACTTCCGCACACTTCAGTCTGATTTCTTCTGCGCGCTTCACAGCAAAATCCAATCTTGTGCCTGGCAATACCAACAGAAATTCCTCGCCGCCATAACGGCAGGCAATATCTGAACCGCGCGTATGTTTTTCCTGCAGGCGGGCAAGTGCCACAATAAATTGATCGCCAACTTGATGACCGTAGGTGTCATTGATCATTTTAAAATGGTCAATATCTGAAATGATAACGCTAAATACGTCCTTCTCGCGCCTGGCTCGCACTATTTCACGCTCGAGAGTTTCATTCAGAAAACGACGATTGTACAACCCGGTCAGTGGATCGTGGCTGGCCTGGTTTTGCAGTTCCTGCTGAAGAGTTTCCACTTCAGTTACACGCAGCTGAAGTTGTTCATTCGCAGTTTTTAGTTGGTCTTCAGCTTGTTTCCGCGTACTGATATCACGCACTAAAGCCTGAATGTGCTTTGGCTTCCCGTTTGCGTCTCTGACAAGTTCTATACTCATTTCAACAGGTAGAATTTGCCCGTCTCTTTTCTGAAATATGGTTTCATAGGCCGGGATTTCTTCACCTGCCAACATACGGGCCAGGTATTGGCGTAATATGGTTGCACCTGATAGAACATCCCCCCTGAGTTCTTCCATTGATACGCCAAACATACCTGCAGCGCGCTGGTTGGCGGTCAGGTATTTGCCATCCAGATCAAGCAGAAAAACCGCATCATGGGTTTGCTCAAACAGCGAACGGAAGCGTGCCTCACTGGTCAGCAGCGCTTCTTCAATTCCCTTGCGTTCAGTGATGTCTTCCTTGACTGCCAGATAATGAGTCGTGACCCCATCCCGGTCGGTGATCGCTGAAATAGTGGCGGACTCGATATACAAAGAGCCATCTTTTTTATGGTTCACAAATTCGCCATGCCATTCTTTTCCTTGCGTGATTGTCTCCCATAATTGGCGATGTGTGTCTTTCTCAGTGAAATCAGTTTTCAGGATACGAGGGTTTTTCCCGAGAGCTTCTTCATAACTGTAACCCGTGACCTGGGTAAAGCGAGGATTCACATATTCGATACTTCCACTCAGATCTGTAATTACAATGCAAGCCAGGCTTTGCTCGACAGCCTGTGTTAATTTAAGCAGTTCTGTTTCCACTCTCTTTCGTTCTCTAATCTCATTTTCTGCGCGAGTGAGCACTTTTTGGGTTAGTTGCTGTGAAAAATAAGCCAATCCCCCGGTCAAAGCAAACGTAACGGTAAACGCGAACCACTGAAAAGTAGGATCTGCATAATGGATAGCAGGCAGGAGGCCTGCCTGGCCGGCCAGGATTAAGCTGGCTATCCCCAGAGAGCATGTAATTATGGCAACAATAATGCCGCTGAGATTGAATAACAAGCCCGCTGTGATCACCAAAAGCGAAAATAAGGCGGTTGTTGGGGTCAGGGTGGTGCCTTCGCTGGCTATCGAAATGGTCTGGAATACAAAAGTGGTAGTAAGGATTAAATATGAGGCCAAATGCACGCGACCCGCAAACAACAGACGGCGTAAAAACAAGAAGATCCCGATGATAGCGAAGTCAATTACAAAATTTCTGGGGGGTGTGCTGCTGTCCAACAAATTTCCAACCGCAATCAAACCCATTACGATAATCCCCAAATTGAGCATGACATTGATCAATCTGGCACGATACGTCTTTTTCTCATCATCTTCAAATGTAGGAGGCGCAAGCTTTGCTTTGACTGATGCCAGCATGGAGAATGTTCCTTATCGCCGCGGATCGGTAAACGCTCAAATCAAAATAAAAATGAAATGGTTGTATTCACGAGCTCTTCGTTCTAGCACGTAACTATCCTGGTTCTGCTGCTCGGGCGATGAATAATCGCTGGTTTGTCCCCGCAAAAAAGGCTCTTTCACCCCCTTCCCGTATTTTGGGAAGGAAGCAGGGGGCATGGATTGTCGCCGAAAACTGACAGCGTGAGTAATTTGACAATAAAATAAAAATAGCAGGCCCTGCCAACAGAGTCTGCCAAAAGAAATTATGCCATATACTTGCATCACCCCTTGGCTATCTTCGGCAGGGCAATCTTTGCCACCAGAGTGGTTTTAGACCCATTAGCTTTGCGTCCCGGGTTTGCTCTGATCAGTTACCCTTTTATTATACCCATATACAAAGAACAGAGATGATCCAATTTCATAGCCGCGCGAAAACACCTGTCGCCCCACCAGATTTAGAAGTTTGGCATACTCGCAGATGTTTTATTATCGATGCCGGATAATATCAAATTCCAAAGCCTCAAGATAATCACAAATTGAATTCAAATCTTCGCGCTCTCTTTTCTTTCGCGCATGGTTTGCTTCGGCAGCAACGAATCCAATCAGCTCGGTCAGTTCAGCCAGGGTCATGGATAGGTCAATTCCTTCCTTACCTTTGGTGGCCGAATTCAGCTGGCTGCAGATGTCTGAAATCATGCTGTTGTTTTTCAAAACATCATATTCATATTCGGATAACTCAAAGGTGTATTGATCAGTCTTCATGGGCATCCTTCTTGAAAGTGATTGGGGTAAGCAGGTTTTCGTCCTCATTTTACCATTGCAGGAATAAGCTAAAGCCAGAATTTGGGGTAGAATACCTTAAACATTTCACTATAAAAGGATAACTTTGCCATGCCGCGTAACCGCCATGCCAGCAAAAAGGCCTCAGCCCCTGCTCCCGCATATATTCCCGAACAAAATAATCAATCTCAGAACCATGCCAACGTCAGGATCAATCCTTTCGCCGGCCAGGATGCGCAGACTCGCCTTATCCAGTTGTTGGTTGATTCGGCCAGCCTGGCTGCCGAACCGGAAATTCTGGATTTGGAATTTGACCAAGAAAAAACTTTCGATGTAACGAACCGCCACCTTAAAAAAAACAGCAAACGTCTCGAAGCTGCTTCCCTGAAAGGAACTGAAGCTTTTAGGCAAGCGGCAGATGATGTGCATATCGAAATCGCCACTGAACTCATCACAGCTGATTTCCGCATAGAATTAAAAAAGCGTTTGCAAGCTCTGGGTGAGCGCCTGAACCTGGAAAAGAATACTATGAAACTGCAAATGGTCATGGCGCTGGAAACCAGCCTGGAGTTGAATACGATCCCTATCAGCGTCACAGGCCTGATCAACCAAATTTACAATCGCAGCATGCAGCAAGCTCTGCAAGATTATCGAGAAGAAAAAGAGCTGCTTGAAGCAATGAAAACAGAGTTCGATCTTTCTAAAGCAAGCCCGCAGGAAGTCTTTGCTCTTTTAAAGACACCAGACAAATTAAAGCCGATTGAAACGGAATTAGTCAAAAACCCGCGCCTGATGCAGCTCCTGGAAAAGCAAGCCTCCAGGTTGTTGATTGATTTCGAAACAGAACTGGAAAATGGCAGAGTGGAATTGGAGTTGTTCACGCGCGAAGAACTTGTTTTGCCTTTCCAGCGCCTTCAAGATAAACTGGGGGATGCCGCCCAGTTTTTTAATGTAACAAATAATGATTCCCAAAAACAGGTTTTTACAGTGATGACTGACACGATTGCCGAAATCCTTACGCCGGAACGCTGGCGGAAATTTTATCGCGATGTGCAGGAAACAGCCCGCCAATGGATTCAATCCCGGCACGTCTGGGGCGCCGCGCTGCATGCCGAACTGGGTATGCTTAATAAAGAAGAATATCAGAAAAACGAATTTGTGATATTTGCTTTTTTTGGCCAACTTCGCCGCCTGGGTGCCCCCCAAAAAAGTAAGCGCTCTAAAAAACGAGCCTGATCGATATCGCTTTATTTTGCCTGATTTATCGTACACTCTGCTTACCAATCGCCGGGAATAAAGTTGCCAGGTTGGCTGACCTGCTCCAGTAAGACTTGAGACAGCCAGGAATCTGGAGCTGGCATAATCCTACACCTCGCTTGGCTACTCAAGCCTTACATTGGATAAGCTTTCATCCCGGCCATCATTGCGCCCTCAACGCTGCCATCTACATACTCTTCCCCAGGAAACATCTGCTCGTCAGGATCGTAGAAATTACGTGAATGCCGGTAAATGGCAAAGTCCCAGTTATCAATTTTCCCATTCCAGGTCAGACGACAGATTTCTGATGGGCGTCCGCGATCTGTGCGATCAAGATACAGAAATTTACCCCTAAACCTTGCGGCATAACCTCGCCTGGTTTCTCCAAACAGCACACGCATGATGGGGTGCTGTTTTTGGGTAAATGTTTTTGCGTTGAACTCATCTACCAGCTTTTGAACTTCGGCCTGAATTTCAAGGGGAATAACTGGATTACGAGGCATCGCAACTCCTTTAAACTGGGAAAACAATTTCGATCAAAAAAGGTCCACTCCGGGCAGCCAGCCAACCCGCTGGGCGTTTTCTGGGTAGGGTTCTGCACTTACCACATTGGCCGGGTAAGGGGTTTTTGCCATGCGTCGCTGATGACATATTTCTCCAGCTTACGCCAGGTAGTCTTATAAGAACTGAGCGAATATTGTGTCGCACTGATCTCCTGGTAATATTCCTGCAAGAATTTAGGGCCACCCATAAAAATATCCGGCGAAAAAGTTGTATGCTTGCCATGGCGAACTTCAAGCCAGCCAATGGCCCAGCAATTGCGTTCGTGTTTGACAACAGTCTGATCAGACAAGCCATATTCATCCAGATCATCCAAAAACTCGAACAGGAACTCACCCACTTGCCTGGCGTAGTCGTGCGTCTTTTCATCCCAATACCAACCATCGATAAAGGCTTCCAGCTCCGGGTCTTGCATCTGAGCGAATAAACTGCGGGCTGTTCTGGCACCGATCGCCGGATATCGCAGCATAATTTGTTGGTTGCTGTGAATACCGGGCAAGGGAAGAATGGCCTGGGCAGGTTGCGGCAGGCCGCGATCTGCATGTAGATGTTTAACCAAAAAAACGGGCAGTGCGCGCAAGGCAGCGGCCAGCCAGGACAGTTCAGGTGCCGAGGGAACCTCACTCTCATCAGTCCCGGAAATTAATTTCATAGCCAGGGGGTAGGCGTTGTCTCCGGCCACGGGCCAACCGAAGCGCTCGATAGCATCCAGGTCAGCGAATGACATGGTAGTCGCTGCTTCCAGGATGATGCTGGTCCACGTCATAGGTTCGCTGATGGGTTTTCCAGGCGTGTTTGAAAAGACCATCTCCAGATCAGCCATCGATTCGTACAGCGAAATCCCATAAAACTCGCCGCCGCTGCCCAACACCAGGGCGTAACGAGCCCTTTCGTTATCGGCGGGATAATGCACCTCGATCGGCACAAAGTTTTCGATCCAACGCCAGGGAGCCTGGCGGTAAAATTCAGCGGTCGCGGCAAATAATTCCGCCACCAGCGGCACACTCGCGCCTGGAACGCTCAACAGGCCAGGAATAGGTTCGCGCTGATTCATGTTGGTTTCCAACTCGACCAAAGCCGTGTTAAGCTCTGAAAGCGAGCCGCGGTAATCACAGCGGATGCCCAGTTCAGCAAGCTGGGGCAGACACGCTTGCGCCAACTCGGCATTATCGATGCTGATGCGCGCCGGGCGCTGGCCTTGCAGCAGGTTAAACATGCTGCCCTGCATGGTTTTATAGAGCTGCTCAAGCACCGCTTGAGTATCGGGTCGCGCAGTGATGATTTCTGTTTTAAGGATTATGTCTGAATCCTGATCCACCACCAGCAGGATAAAGGGCCGGTACGCAGCTTGTTTTTTGGGCGTAATCCAGAATGGCGCGAGGCGCACTGTGCATTGCCAGGTGGCTTTGCTTTGGCGAATTTTGAGCAGCTTGTTCAATAAATTGGTGTTTATGTTAGCCATGATGGATTATCCTTATTCCAGATCAAACAAGAGATGTTCCAATGTTTCCAGCAGTTTGCCAAAACTTTCAAGATCGCTATCCTGCGACGTTCTTCGAATATATTCGCAATTAGTAACTGCTCAGGCAGGTAACGAAGAAACGAAATCAGGCAAGAAGGGAGCCCCGGCAAAAGCCAGCCGCAAAGCATCCAAACCATTTTGTCCGTTTTTTCTGGCGGTCGAAATGGTACTCCGGATTTGGCAAAATGCTTTTGCGCCTCGTTCAGAGCGAAAACAACCGGACACTTTTTGTTTTACTTTCGTCATACCAATATCCCTTTCGGCCAGATTATTATCAAACGGCACATTAAAATCATTCATAAAAGCCAGTACCGCTGACTTGTGTTCGCGCAATCTATCCAAAAGGTTCTTGGACGGGCTTTGTTTTTTCCGTCCACGTTTCTTTTTTGCAGTTTCCAATGTTTCTGCCGGTGGCGGATTTGCCAATTGTTCCTTCCGCCAAGTGATGTCCGTAGAAATCTTCGATGGTTTCAACAACTCGCTCTAACAGGATCATCTGGTATTGATTCAAGTACGCTACCAGCGATTTTAATTCTACACGGTGTTCAGTTACTTCCATTTGTACAGGCGGTGTGTCATACACCTGACGTTTTTCGTAACGTTCCACTTTTACCTTGCGCAACGATTTTTGACACACCTGACATTCACGCACAGCATGCACTTTTACATGCTTTGGTTTCAAGACAGCTTCGAGCGTATGCCCTACGTGCCCCGGTTGTCCACCGGTTTTTCAGCCATGCCGTTTCCGACCGCTCTTGGGCGCAGCCTTGCTCAGCCCATCACCCGACGGTGGTTTACCGCTATTACTACTGTTCTTTGCTACCCGATCTTCTAAAGCCCGAACATGGACGATCAATTGCTCAATGTGTCGTGAAAAAGCCCTATCACAGCTTCTTGGCCTTGATCAAATGCTTTCCCGGTTTCTTCGTCCGTTGGCAGGTGTAACTTTTCCATGCCTTGATTGTCCACGATTTTTATTCTTTTGACAACCCCATATTTTCGATACCTGAGCAGTTACAAAGTTTTTTATTAATCTAATATGCTTCTTTTTCGGCCTGCGCTTCCGGGATAATATCGTAATTCGGCTTGTTCGTGCTTGTCATCGGCGGCGTTGTAGTCTGGCATGTCATAGTTTCCCCAAATCATCCACCGGCGAGCGGTATCCGGCGGCGATCATCTTTTTCAGCAGCGTGTTGGCTTCCGCAAAGGTCACAATGCCCAGGTCAGAACAGGCAAGTAAAATACCCAGTGTCCCCGATAGCTCGATGCCTCTGGCACGGGCAATTGCGCGAGCGTGCCCGTCATCGCTCACAAATGAACCCTGGCGGTGAACAGCAACCGCAATACATTCACACTCACCAGGCCCAAGCGGAGTTGGTAGAGAGTACATGTATTTGTGTTCGATTTCAGTCAGTTCCAACACTGGCAATTTTGCCCAATTATCTGACGGGTAATTGCGCGTCAAGACCGCAGTTTGAAATTCCAGTAAAACCCCAGGCGTTGTACAAGCCTGCCCAGGCCATAATTGCAAGACAATATCCGAATGTTTGGCGGCAGCGAAGTTAGACAATACCGTATTGTCGAGAAGTCGCCACATGGTTTAGCCTTGCTAGCGCGCTATTTTGGCCCATTTGCGCGCATTTGCAGCATCTTCGCGCGCTTCTTCAATAGTGGTTGGCCCCAAAAACAATGGCACACCCAGGCGGTTAAAACGCTCGCGCATATCCAGCCAGGAAGTTTGCAGCAACTCAGCCATACGCCCGGTGCTGCACTGTTTGCCCAGGTAATAATCCATTGCCCGGTTATAGCGTCCCTGCGAATTAAACCCGGCAAATTCGGCGTCTGTTGGGCCGTTTGGGTCGAGCGCAGGCGAATTTCCCGCATGAAAATTTGCCAAAGCGCGCAGGATGAGATAATCAATTACATCCACAACAATCGCTTCGGGCTGGCCGTGATTTTCGATGACGGTGGGTTGTCCGCGCAAGACATTACGGATAATTTGGCTGGTATTGCGCGCCAGGTCAGTTTTACGAACATGCACATATTCCATGACAGCCTCCTATAAAATACGCATTTTACGTATTTATTATACCGCACTACCAGTCGATTTGAATTTTCACTTTAGCCTGATCCCAGCCTTCGAGCAGCGGCCACGGTCTCTGGCAGCCACTCTTTCAGCTCTTGCGTCAGCGCCACATTGAAACAGGTCAGTAGGGGTGGGTCTCCCACTCAGCCAAGACACCTGAACCCGAAAGCGCACATTCAAGCAAGGTATCCTCGCCATCAAACAAGACCCACCCCAATTAAACGAAACCCGCGCAAACCCATCCATCAGATCCGATCTGCGTCCGATTGCATTGGCGTACGGATGGGTATGCCTCGCCGGCCCGCCCAGGCCGGAGTTAAATCCTACCGTTTTTGGCAAAATTGCCCTTTTTTCCCGCTGATTTTCGATTATATTATCAGCCTGCCGCCTGATATAATCAGGTATTATCTTCTCCTGGGATCTATCTATTACCCACAAGTCGTGTGCGATCATGAACAACGATAGCCCAGGTATCGGCCAAATCCTGCAACCGCTGCCAGCCGCGCCAAATTGCAGGTACACCGGGTTCGCCGTCTGCCTTGCGGCCCAAGAATCCGCCAGGTTGAGCAATCCAGCGTATGGCTGATCGGTTTTTGCTCTACTTTGGTCCACAAATGTTTAACTTCGTCTTCTCGTAGGCTCCGAATTTCGCTGGCTCGTATCTAATAAAGAAGCTTGCCATTCCTGACCCAGTACAAACATCTCATAAATATTTGCTTCACGAGCACAAACTGTCACCACCTGAACATTTTCAGGCGTCAGTTCGATGGTTTTTTCTAAAGATGGCAACCATCGATTGCTTTCTTTCTGTTCGATAGGCAGTTTGTGCAACTCCTGAAGCGTATGGGAAGCTTCTCCAATCTTTCGTATCATGAATTTCTATGTCAGTAACCCGAGTGGCTGTCCAGCAGAGCTCACAACTAATGTTGAGTGCATGCCAAAGCCTCGTTGATTTTGACTCTTACGTCCAATCTCACCCAATCCATCTGTATTGGAGTGCTGCGTAAAATTGAAAAACGTTGTGTCTTGATTAGCTAAAACAACTGCGTGGCCTTGCATGCGTTCCAGCGTCCGTTTGCTATGCGGTGATAAAAAGTTTTCGGGCATTACCTTATCCTTATCGAAAAAACGGTTGGCCGCTTTGCTATCTGCCCAATCATCACAAGCTGCATTAATCGGCGCCAAAGGTTGTTTTCCGAGAGCGCTGCTTAATCTTTAGATACGGTCATTCAACCGGGCGTCAGCCAAATCAATCTCAGCAAATTCAACCTGTGCCCAATTAGTTTCATCTATTTCTTCGTCGGTTTTCAAGTCTTATGTTTTCCTGTTCTTTTTTGATTGGTTAGAACAGTTTATCGTATTTTCAACTTCTTAGAAACTTATGGGTAATAGATAGCTACAGGGATAGGTCTTTATATGTCAAATGGCCTGCTTGCTGAACAAACATCGTGGTCAGTTAAAACACCTTCACCATCCCCGCATCTCAAGTTATTCTTCCTGGGCGCGCCCCGTGCTCTCATCACCAACTGCCAGGAAGCCAGGTTCACGATCGACAATTCCCTGATCCTATTAGTTGGACTTTTGACAAGTTGAAATGACCTTGCGCTTTTTGGAGCGCAAGGAAGCACCTTGATAACCATGTAAATGCACCGAAAAGGTCAGGCTTTGGCCTTTTTGACGACCGCAAGACGCTTTCTTGGCACAAGTACCGTGC
>JAPLGT010000002.1:0-2795 GCA_026390035.1 Chloroflexota bacterium | reverse complement strand
CTAAGCCCGCAGAGAACCCCAATTGGACGCGGATTTTCGCGGATGTACGCGGAAAAACCAAAAGATTTTTGCTTTTTCCGCGCTTGTCGGCGCTCGTCCGCGTCCCAAAAGAATTTGAATAAGCAAGTTATACTCCACTGCCTTTTTATCTATCTGGAAGGTGCCGAGCCCGATGGCTGGTAATCAGGGTCTGGTCTTTCCATCGTGAACGACTGCTTGCAAATGGTTGAAAATCGGTGGGCTTCACGGAAAGTGGTGATTTTGCGGGAGTTATCCCGCAAAATCACCACAAAAAAATATTTCTTATCTATCTGGAAGGAGCCGAGTCTGATCCGCACTGCGCGGATCGCACAGGCAGCGCATATTCTCTTTGAGAAAACCTTTGAAAGCCACCAGATACAAATCCTGGCATTTCCGAAACTTTGAAACACACCCATGCACGGCAACACAACCTGCACGGGATTGCGATTATGATATACTTTAAGCACTATTCACAACGAGGTGCGCCATGTTTGATGATTTGAGAAAAATGGATGATGGGCAGTCCAGCTTTGAAGATACAAGCGATGCTGACCTGGAACCCTTGCTGAATAAAAAGAAAAAGGCTAAATCTGGCGGCCGTCACAAGCTGCTTTTAGGGATGACAGCTTTTCAGCGCTTCGTAATTTCCGGGCTGCTATTTTTGATGGTCTGCATCCTGGGCATGATGGCAGTGCTGATCAGCAGCTCGATTTAACGGCAATCGGTCATTCCACGAAATATTCTGATTTACTCCCGGATTAAATCCAACCCGGGAGTTTGCGTTTAATGCCAGCTCTGCGCAGGAAGATTTAATATAAATTTTATGCTGTAATGGGCGGCAATATACTATACTTGCGAAGAAAACGACCTGGGCGAACAGCCTGGGTAAGATTTGTTAGAGACCAGTACTCGCACGATATTCAAAATATTCGCCCAGGATTGTGAAATGATCTCGAGAGAAAGCCAGCCCACCAAACAGCAGGCCCGCTTCCAGAACAGCGCAATGTATCCGCGCTCGGTACTGGGTTTGTTAGTAGCGATCATTTCGCTCGGGCTGATCCTTTTTGCAGTAAATTATTACCGAACAGACCAGGAACAGATCCGCCAGCGCAAGTATGCCGAACTGGCGGCGATTGCCGAGTTGAAGGTGGCCCAGATTGTGCAGTGGCGGCAGGAACGACTGTCGGATGCGCAGCTGGTTTCAGGTGACCCCTTTCTAGTCGCAGTGATCATGGAGTGGTTGGCCAACCCTCGCGACCTTAGCCTGAAGGCCAGCCTGTTGGAACGTCTGAGCGCCGTACGCAACTTGAGCAAACATCAAAATGTGATCATCGCCGGGCCGGACGGCCATCTGCTGCTCTCGGTGGATGCCAGCCTGACCGGACTGGATGCCGGCGGGCGCGAGCTGGTGCGCCAGGCACTGGCCAGCCAGCGGGTGATTTTTGGCGATCTCACGCGTGACCAGGTCTCCAACCTGGTTAGCCTGGATGTGGTTTCGCCGTTGCTGGATGAGAATAATATCCCCGTGGCAGCCTTGATCTTGCGTTCCGACCCGCAGGACTACCTCTATCCGCTGATCCAATCCTGGCCCTTGCCGAGTGCCAGCGGCGAGACCCTGCTGGTGCGGCGGGATGGCGATTCTGCGCTATATCTCAACTCGCTGCGACACAACCCGGATCGCCCGCTTAGCCTGCGGGTGCCGCTCGCCAACCTGGACTTACCAGCAGCCCAGGTTGTGCTGGGGCGCACGGGCCTATTTGAGGGCAAAGATTATGCTGGTGATCCAGTTCTGGCCGAATTGCGGCCTGTGCCGAATTCAAACTGGTTCATGGTGGCAAAGATCAGCACGACTGAAATCCTGGCCGAGAGTACTTACCATGGCCTGGTGACTCTGTTCCTGACGGCCCTGGCAATTTTCCTGACCGCCAGCCTGGCGGCGATCATTTATATTTACCGCCAGCGTTTCTTGGTCCAGAAGTTACTGATCACCGAGCAGGAACGGCGGCGCGCCCAGGATGAGATCCGCGCGACATTATATGGGATTGGCGATCGGGTGATTTCCACCGATGCCAGCGGGCTGGTGAGACGCTTGAACCCGGTGGCAGAGAATCTGACTGGCTGGAAGGAAGCCGAGGCGCTGGGCCTGCCGTTGACCCAGGTTTTCCAGATCGTGAGCGAACTGACCCGCCAGGATGTGCCCAACCCGGTGGAGCGTGTGCTGCGCGAAGGCAAGGTGGTAGGGTTGGCAAACCATACCATGTTGATCAGCCGGGATGGCCGCGAGCACGCGATCGCTGACAGCGCAGCACCCATTCTAGGCGAAGACGGTGCCCTGAGCGGGGTGGTGCTGGTTTTCCGCGACCAGGAGCAAGAGCGCGCAGATCAAAAGGCTCTGCAGGCCTCTCAACAAAAATTTATGACCGTGTTTCAATCCAGCCCGGATGCAATCTTGCTGACCTCGGTGGATGGTGGGCAGATTGTGGATGCCAACCGGGCCACTGAGCTGATCACTGGTTATACACGCGCTGAAATGCTGGGACACACGACTGCCGGGCTGGG
The DNA here is from genome assembly GCA_026390035.1 of Chloroflexota bacterium. Taxonomy (GTDB): domain Bacteria; phylum Chloroflexota; class Anaerolineae; order Anaerolineales; family Villigracilaceae; genus UBA5195. The sequence goes on along the minus strand of JAPLGT010000002.1, from coordinate 215 downwards.
CATGTGGGTGAACCTGGAAGAACGCGCAACCTATGCTGCCCTGGCCCAGAGTGAGCAGCGTATGATAAATTTTGCTGGTTCTAATGGAATTTGTGGTTTTGACAAAAATGAGGCAAAATTGGCTAAAACTCGACCAAGAGAATTGCCAAAATGCCTCAACGACAGTGTACCAAAGAAAAGGCCATCATTACAAGCCCTATAAAACGCATCACTCT
>JAPLGT010000191.1:0-14998 GCA_026390035.1 Chloroflexota bacterium | reverse complement strand
CCTGCAGCGCCTGGGCACACTTATCAACCTGGATTTACCTTGGAACCCCACCCGTCTGGAGCAACGCAAAGGACGCATTCAGCGTATTGGCCAGCTCAACGACAGTGTAAAATTGTATAATCTGCGTTACAAAGACTCGGTCGAAGACCGCGTGCACGAGCTGCTCGCTACCCGCCTGAAAGACATCTTTACCCTGTTTGGCCAGATCCCGGATGTGCTGGAAGATGTCTGGGTTAAGTTGGCCATCGGCGAGAAAGAAGACGCCAAACGCATCATCGCTGAACTGCCCAAAGAACATGCCTTTGAAATGCGCTATGCACACGTCGAGAATGTAAACTGGGAAAGCTGTACGACCGTACTTTCGGCTGTTGAAAAGAGGCGGGTGCTGGGGCAGGGCTGGGGCTAGGCAGATTTGTTTCAACTTCCAGCATGGTGATCAACAAAAATAATATGAAAGAAGATTAATTTGTGGAGTAAGCGATGAATTTTAACGATGTAGAAGGTTTGTTTGACAAGGCCCTTCAGATAGTTCCAATGAAGGGCTATTACGGGGTGCACGAACGCTATATTGAAGGAGAAAATGGTTTCCATTGGGCGAAGACGAAAGACGAGTTTTATCAATTGCTGCGGTTGTATGTGTATTTGTGCTGGGGTGATGATAACCCAGCAGCAGAGGCTGAGCGTTCTTTGAATACGCTGGTGGATGAGTTGGCAGCTGGTAAGATTGATTCTAAAGAATTTTCGAAGAGATTTAATGACGACCTGGATATGTGCAGTGAGTGGTCAATTCTTTGGTGCGGTCTTTTTGATGATTTGTTGACCAGCCAGGAAGATGATCCATGCTGGGTGCGCTCAGAATTTTTTGAAGAAAACGATAATAATGTTACCGATGATTTTGTTCCTGCAGTCCCCGATGACCGAATCGACGAGTTCGCGGAATATTTAGCCAACTGGGCTTAATATTAGAATGCCAGACAAGTACAGAAACTTTCAGGAACTGCAGCAAGATCTTCAGGTAGAAGTTGAATACCGCATCCGCGAACAGCTGCGGTTGCAGGCGACCGCTATTCTTGCCATCCATGGTGGCGGAATTGAAATGGGAACCTCCGAATTGGCCAGTGCGATTGCCGGGAACGAATTTTCGCTGTATCTTTTTGAAGGCCTGGCAGGTAACAACCAGTTCTTGCATATTACCAGTACCAATTTTGACGAGCCGCTCTGTCTTCAATTCGTAGGAAAGCATTGCACCGCGCTTTCTGTGCACGGTTTCGCCGGTCTTCAAACCGATCCACTCGTTTACCTGGGCGGTAATGATCTGCCGCTGGTGCAGCGCCTGCTGGAGGCCTTGCAAACAAACGGCTACACAGCCAGGGTGAACACCGGTAAATTTGCTGCCACCGATCCGGCCAATATCTGCAATCGGACCAGCACGGGACAGGGCGTCCAGCTGGAACTTTCGGCCGCATTGCGCAGCAGGTTTTTCCAGGATTATTCAAGCTACCGGGGTAGACAAACTAGCACGCCTCAATTTGCGCATTTTGTGCAGGTTATCAGGCACAGTTTGTTGAATATTTGAAGGTGCACGCCGGAACATCTCGAAAAACTGCGCATAGCCTGCTAATTCCGGGCAGAAGTTGCGCAAGCACAGCCTGATTGTCCAATCCAGGTTTAAGTTTGTGACAGTACCTGTTATACTGATTTGGATGATTTTCTTAAAGAATAACCTGCCTGCCCATCCCGCGCTGACCGGCCCGCAGGCGGCGATCAACCATCCATCTATTAAAAAATAACCAGACTTATTGGAAAAAACACCCTTACGCACCACCTTGGGAGCTGCACATGAATTACTGGATTTTCAAAGCCAATCCCGAAAAGTACCGCATTGATGCTCGTCTGCTCGATCCATATCCGCACATTACCTGGGCCGTAACCAGGTACCATGATCGCATCCAAAAAGACGATACCGTTTTCATCTGGCGCGGCGGCACTCCGCGTGGTATCTGCGCCGTTATGCTGATTGACGCCTGCCCGTATGAGCCAGAGCTTGAAGATCTCAACGATGGATTTGAAATTCCAGTTGGCAGTGTGCTTCCCGGTCCGGATCATTGGGCCAAGGGCCATATCACCCAGCGTTTTGCCCTGATCGAGACCAGCGCTATTAAAAAAATCCCGGGGCTGGAATTATTCTCCTTCTTTGCGGCCTTTCAACAGGCCACCAACTTCACGCTTACGCGCCCAGAAGGCAGCATCCTGCTCGAGTATATCGAAAAGCACAAGTCGGACCCGCCGCCCCAAAAGCCTGAAAAGCCTGTTAAGGCGGTTCGGGTGGTTAAACCAGGCGCCAGCCGCAGCGGCCGGCCGCTGCAGCCCGCGACGCCCGCCCGCCCTGCCATGGTTGCGGCTACCCTGCTCAAATGCGATTCATGCGGGCGCTTCGTTGTCAGTACAGATACCGACCGTCACGCGCGCGAATCTCATCCCGGCGAACACGTTGGCTGGATGAAGTTGAAGTAATCTGCCCTGCTGAAATTGTTGCTGGTTTAATAAAACGAGACCCTGGGGATTGCTCCCGCAGGGTCTCGTTTTTAGCTCTTTGGTTGGGCAAATCGGTGGCGGTTGTTTGAACCGCAGTTGGTTACCCCATAAAGATTGTTCTGAATGGGGATTTTGTAAGCATGATTAAGCATAAAGCCGTGCTCTTAGCCGCCGATCGAAACACCGATCAGGCGTCCAATGCCGTAGGTCAGGCCGGCTGCCACCAGTCCGAACAGCACCTGGCGTGAGCCGGAAAACAGCACGCTGCGCCCGGTCATCAATGTGATCGCTGAGCCAATTCCAAACAGCCCCAGCGCGCTGATCACCACGCTGATGTAGACAGCCTGCAGACCGCTTGTGAAAATGAATGGGATGACGGGAATGATGGCTCCGATTGCGAACAAGACGAAGGAGGTGTAGGCTGCTTCCCAGGCGGAACCGCCCAGTTCTTGCGGGTCGATGCCCAATTCCTCGCGCACGAGTGTATCGAGCGCGGTGGCTTTGTTGGCCAGCAGGCTGTTGGCCAGGTCGCGGGCGCGCGCTTCCGGAATTCCCTTGGCCTGGTAGATCAGGGATAGCTCCTCGGCTTCTTCTTCGGGATTGGCGGCCAGTTCTTCTCTTTCGATCTTGATCTGGCGCTCATATAACTCGCGCGAGCTCTGGACTGAAAGCCACTCGCCCAATGCCATCGACCCGGCTCCGGCCAGTAGTCCGGCCAGCCCGGTGATCAGGATGCCCTGCCCGGCTAACTCTGCACCGGCCACGCCCATCACCAGGCTCAGGTTTGAGACCAGCCCGTCATTTGCGCCCAGAACGGCTGCGCGCAGGGCGTTGCCACCCGATGAGCGGTGCCGCCCTTCGGTTTCGGCGACGATGCTGCCGCTTATGCCACCACCGCTGCTGGCCGCCGAGAGTAAGCGGGCGTGCGCTTGTTCCTCGGCCGACATTGCGGCAGTCTCTTCTTCTGGCTGGCTGGCGTAGGCGTTGCTATCGGCCTTCTCGTTGCTGGTGACCGTGGAGAGCACAAACTGCGGCCCAAAGCGCTGTGCCAGCCAGATCAGGGTCTGAGTTCGCCAGGTGGTGCCCTCTTTCAGGTTCTTCACGCCGGCCTCTGCCAGTTTTTCACGCCAGAACTGGGCGTGGCGCTGCTCACTTTCGGCCAGTCGTTCGTAGACCGTCTTCATTTCGGGGCGGGCTTCCTTGCTGGCTAATACAAGGTAAAGCGCCGCGCCGTCAACTTCCTTCTGCAAATTTTGCTTGAAGCGTTCGATATCCTGGTTTGTGCTGCTCATGGTGTTAGCTTCCTCTCAGGTGCTGGTGTTGTTTCAGGGTTTATATTTTAAGTATAGTTGAAATTTAACTGGTTCGGTGAGTTTAGTCGTCCTACAGGTTTCCCCAAAATATCCCTTTTACCCTTTCAACCAGCCAATCTGCTCTGTATAAAAAAAACCCTGCCGGGGTAACGCCCTGGCAGGGTTCCTGTGTTTCTTTAACTCTGAACTTTGGCAGCGGCCACTTTTGGCTCCAGCCTGTTCCCCCAGGCTTCCAGCTGTTTCAGGACCTCTTCGATTAAGACCGGGACCCTGGCCTCGATCGTGGGCGAGAGATCCAGCCCTAACTCCAGCGAGTCTGGCTCCACGCCCCACAGGATCACGTTTTGCGGGTAGAGATCTTTCAGCTTGGCAACTGCCAGCATATCCGGAATGCCGACCTGGTGCGGCGACATCTTCATCGAAAGGAAGGCTGGCACTTCATCGTTAACCATGCGGATCAGCGTGCCGGCCTCTTTGCGCATTTCAACGGCATCAATCAGCAGCAGATTTTCGACTCCCTGCAGGTAGTAGAGCAGGTCCAACCCCAGCGTGCCACCATCCAGCACCAGCACATCTGTTGGAATTACGTAGCCAGCCAGCAGGCGTTCGATCACATGCACGCCCACGCCTTCATCAGAAAGTATGCGATTGCCGACACCAATTACCAGCGTTTTAGCGGTAGGATCCTGGAATGTAGGCAAGTTTATGCCCTGAACTGCAGCAGCGGGCTGGCAAAACCGGTCGGAGAGTCCACCGAAACGTTGTACAGATCGTTGCCATCGGCATCTAACAGGTGCACGCCACAGGCTATGCATGGGTCAAACGAGTGGACGGTGCGCAGAATTTCCAGCGGCATTTTGGGATCGGCAATCGGAGTGCCGATCAACGCTGATTCATACGGTCCGATCTGGCCCTTGGCGTCGCGCGGCGATGCGTTCCAGGTGCTGGGCACTACCGCCTGGTAATTGAAGATTTTCTTATCTTTGATGTGGATCCAATGTCCCAGCGCGCCGCGCGGGGCTTCGATATGACCCCAACCCTTGGCTTCGGCCGGCCAGGTTTCAGGATCCCACAGTGTGCCTTCGTGTACATCAATATCGCCAGCCTTGATGTTGGCGGCCAGTTCAGCGGTCCATTCGGTCAGTTTGTTCGCCAGCAAAACGGTTTCGATGCAGCGGGCGGCGGTGCGGCCGAGGGTTGAGAAGAGCGCTTCGGGTCCAACGCCCAGCTTGCCCAGCACCATGTTGACGGTAGCCACAACATCTGGCTGGCCACTGGCGTATGCCACCAGCATGCGTGCCAGCGGTCCCACTTCCATGGCGTGTTCGTCGAGGCGTGGGGCTTTCATCCAGGTATATTTCTGGTCTGTTTCCAGGAAGTCATAGGGTGGCTTGGGTCCGGTGAACTTTGGGCGGGTCTCGCCATCATAGGGGTGCAGACCCTTGCTTTCGTCTTCATACTCATACCACGAGTGCGCAACGTGTTCGTTGATCTTGGTATGGTCAACCGGGTATACCTTGCTGAGGTCTTTGTTCAGGATGAAGCCTTGCGGGAAGTACAGACTGCCTTCTTTATCGGGATATTCACCATAGGCCAGGTAGTTGCCCACCCCGCCGCCGATGCTTGCCCAATCCAGGTAGAAGGGCGCGATCGCCATCAGGTCGGGCAGGTAAACTTTGTCGACAAATTCCTTGGCGGTCTTGAACAAGCCCAGCAGCATGGCAATCGTATCGGCGTTGATGGCTGCCTGGCTGGAGAGGTCGATGGGGGTGGCCATACCGCCCACCAGGTAGGTCTGCAGATGTGGGTTCTTGCTACCCAGCAGGGCGTGTGCGCGGATGACATCGCGCTGCCAGTCCAGGGCTTCCAGGTAGTGCGCCACCGCCATCAGATTGGCTTCTGGCGGCAGTTTGTAGGCCGGGTGTCCCCAATAGGCATTCGCGAAGGGTCCCAACTGGCCGCTTTTGACATACACATCCAGCTTATCTTTGACGCCTTTGAAGTAACTCTCGCTTGATTTTGGCCAATCGGAGATGGATTGGGCCATTTTGGATGTGGCGGCCGGGTCGGCGCTCAGGGCGCTGACGATGTCCACCCAGTCCAGGGCGTGCAGGTGGTAGAAGTGAACAACGTGGTCCTGAACGAACTGCATGGCTTCGATGATATTTCTCAGGATGCGGGCGTTGTTCGGGATGGTGATCTTGAGGGCATCTTCGACGGCACGCACGGAAGCAAAAGCATGTACCGTGGTGCAGACGCCGCAGAAGCGCTGAGTGATGGCCCAGGCTTCGCGCGGGTCGCGGCCTTTGAGAATGAGCTCCACACCGCGGAACATGGTGCTGGATGCCCAGGCGTCTTTTACGGTGCCTTCTTCAACCTGAACTTCGATGCGCAAGTGGCCTTCGATACGGGTAATTGGATCGATCGCTATCTTTGGCATTGTCTTACCTCCGAAATAATATACTTGTGAACCAGATTAATGCGCCTCTTGACCATCAGGGAAGAGTTGAAAATAGCGTACCACCACGCCGTATACCAGGAAACTGCCGGCGAGCAACCCGACCGTGATCATGATCTCGATCCAGGAGGGGGTATAGGTCACGTGTGCCGGTTCGGCCAGGCCGATCCAGCTGATTACCAGGCGGTTGATGAATGTCCCGATCAGGGCGAAGACACCCGCCCAGAATGGTCCTTGCGAGTGTGATACCAGCCGCGAGAGCAGGATCAGCAGCGGAATGGCTACCCCGATGATGATCTCAATCCAGGCCAGCACGCCGAAGGCATCCGGCTTGAGCAGCAGATCAATTTCTCCGGCTCCCATCCAATCACCCACTTTGACGGCCAGGTACAGGGCCATCATCAGGCTCATCGCCTGGCCGATGCGTTTGAATAACTGCCGGTCGATGGGCAGCTTCATGGCACGCCAGATCAGGTTGATGGCGATGGCTGTAGTGCCCAGCCCGGTGTAGACCGCCTGCAGGAAGAAGAGCACGGGCAGGGCTGGCGTCCACCATAGAGGGTGGAGTTTGTAAGGCATCAACAGGAACATCGAGCCAAGCGAGGATTGGTGCAAGGTCGAGAGCACAATCCCGGTTCCGGCGATCCAGTAAATGGCGGAATTGATCCAACGGATGGGCGCGTTGATCTTGAATTTTTCCAGGAAAACAGGCGCGATCTCCAAAATGAGGATCACTGTGTAGAGGGTGATGCACAGGCTGACTTCTTCCAGGAAAGAGTGCAGGTTAATGAAGCCAGGTACGAAGATATTGTAAAACTGTGGCCAGCGCCCGATATCCAGGAAGAGCAGTATCCCAACGACGCAGTACCCCAGAAAACCGGCCAGTACGGCTGGGCGGATGATGGAATGGTAGCGCTCGCGCCCGAAGAAGTAGGAGATCAGCGAGATGGTGAACGCTGCGCCTGCAACCGGGATCAGGAACAGGTCTGTGGTGATCCAGATACCCCAGGGGTAGTGGTCATTCATGTTTGTTGTCGGGCCAAGACCCACCACCAGTCTGTAAATCGCCAGGCCGATGCCTAAAAGGGTCAAGAGCAGCAGCGGGTAGAAACTGAACGGGATGGGTTTATCAAGTTTCAGTGTGGCTCTCATGGCTCATCCTCCAATCCGCCCTGTTTGACCACCATGTGCACAGCTGCCAGGGCGATTGAGCCGCCCACCACGATGCCAGGCAAGAAGATGTCGCTGGTGCGTTCACTCAACTGTGGGATGGGTTCATCCTTCAGCTGTGGAAATCCCAGTTTATCGAAGGGTACATGTGAAATGTACATGACCGATGTGCCACCACCGTCATCTTTGCCGTAGATGTGCTGCAAGTAGCGGCCAGGTTCGGCCGCCAGGCGTTTCTCGGCTTCCGTAATTAGTTCGCCGCGGTGGCCCCAGATCAGCGCACCAGTTGGACAGCGCTCGGCGCAAGCCGTGCCCAAACCATCAGCCAGCCGATCGACACACAGTGTGCATTTGCTGACGACCGGAATGACTTCTTTCCATTGGAAGCGTGGAACGTGGTACGGGCAGGTGTACATACAGTAGCGGCAGCCGATGCAGCGTTTGGGGTCGTAGGTAACCGGACCTTCGCTGGATTTTTGCAGGGCCTGCACCGGGCACCCGCTTACACAGGCCGGGTCGACACAGTGCATGCACTGGCGTTTGACAAAGGATGTTTCGCTTTCGTCCTGATATAGCTGGATCAGCGTCCAGGTATCGGCTGATAGTTCCTGGGGCGCATCGTAAAGCCCGCTATCATCCAGTTCAGGGTTGGTTTTATTCCACTGGCGACAGGCATTGGTGCAGGCATTGCATCCCACGCATTTTGTGGCATCGTAGAGCATGCCAACGTAATTGGCGGGATCAACGGTGGCTGCACCTGCGTTGACGCTTTGAGCAACGGAAAGCGTGGCGCTGGCCGCAAGCCCGGCACCGACAACTTTCAGAAAATTCCTTCGGCTCATGGGTGACATGACAGCCTCCTACTTCTTTTCTGCCTGAGCGCTTTCCGGTACTTCCGCTTTATCGGGTTTGGATAGCTGCATGTAGGCTGCTCCTCCGGCCGCGCCGATTGCCAACCCGGCCGCTCCGCCAATCAATGCGGTGGTGGCGGGCGAAAGTGATTGGATGGACTGTTGAACAGGTGCGTAGCTGGTGGGAGGCGCGAATGTATCCAGGTTGGCCCGGTTGTAAAGACCCAGGTCCCAGAACCCGGCTTCAGAACAGGCAATACAGCCGTGCCCGGCTTTGATCGGCCAGCTGGTGTTGTCGTTGTAGCCTACGGCCGGGCAGTTGTGGAAGGTGACCGGTCCTTTGCAGCCCATCTTATAGAGACACCAGCCTTTGCGGTGTCCTTCATCGCCCCATCTGGAAACAAACTCGCCATGATCAAAATGACCGCGACGTGGGCAGTTATCGTGGATGCGTGCGCCGTATGCAAACAGCGGGCGGTGCTGGCTGTCCATCTCGGGCAGTGCGCCAAAGGTCAGATAATGCACAACCGTGGCGGTTAGATTGACGGGGTTGCATGGGCAACCTGGCAGGTTCAGCACCGGTTTGTCCTTGACCAGTTCCATCACGGATTTGGCACCCGTCGGGTTGGGGTTGGCCTTGGGTAGGCCGCCAAAGGCTGCACAGCTGCCGATCGCGATTACTGCAATCGCATTGGCAGAAGCTTCCTGCAGTATGTCCATGGCAGTTCTTCCACCAATTGTGCAATAGATACCGCCATCAGCGGTTGGGATGGAGCCTTCCACCACCAGTAGGTAACCACCCGCGGCGATGGCGTTCTTTTTGGCTTCTTCGGCCTGTGTGCCGGCTGCAGCCATAATCGTTTCATGATAATCCACGGAAAGGATATCCAGAATTAGTTCCCCGACTGTGGGTCTGGATGAGCGCAGCAGTGCTTCGGTGTTGCCTGCACAATCCTGAAATTCTAGCCATACGATGGGCGTACGTTTCGGAGCAGCCAGTGCTTTGGCTATCTTGGTCCCATAAGATAGGTTCAAAGCTAGCGTTCCCGCCATCAGTGAGCAAAACTTCAGAAAATCCCTTCGCGAAATTCCACGCTCCTTCACGGCATGTTCCAAGCTGGAATCGCTCATATTGCCTCCTCCCGAACGGTGAATTGGATGCTACTATTACTATCTTGGATATGTAAGCGGAATGATTATTAGGGAAAATTATTGAATAGACTATAGATTAATGTAGCATGAAAAAAAACAAGCACAATTGTGACATTGGTCACTTAATATTTATGACAAAAATGTAAAAGTGTATTGACTTCCCGCGGTTGGGTTTTATACAACCAACACAGTCTTTCCTGGTCATTGTTCTACCGTTCCAAATAGCGGATGAAAGTCATTCCAGCTGGTGACTTTACACAATTGGATATTATCAATAAGGTTGGTAGTCTTATCCCATGCATGAACTCCCCATCGCTCAGAGTATCCTTGAAATCTCGCTGCGCGAGGCCGAGAAAGCCGGCGCGAAGCGGGTGTCCAGTATTAACCTTGTCATTGGAAAACTGGCCAGTGCCGTGGACGATTCGATTCAGTTTTACTGGAGCATGATCGCAGAGGGCACCATTGCGGAAGGGGCGATCCTGAATTTTGAGCGTATCCCGACCGAGATGCGTTGTCACGACTGTGGCGAATCCTTCGCGCCGGAGGAACGCACCTATTCCTGCCCGGCCTGCGGCAGCTCACACGTGCGCGTCAGCAAGGGCGACGAACTGCGGGTTGATAGTATTGATGTTGAATAAGGCCATCATACCGGCCAGTAGCTGCGCGAAACAAAAAAGACAGTCTCGGTTTGAGAGACTGTCTTTTTTGTGCTTGATCTGAGCCTGACTATTGCTGGCAGGCAGGTTTCGGAAGGCGATATCTGGAAATGCTAAGGATTGACCTTCAAGTTCTTGGGCTCGCGGTCATCCGAGTGGATAATTGCCAGGCAGCCTGATTCGCTTTTCGTAAATGACATCAGCGATCCATAAAACACATAGTCCTTGTTCATTTCATAGGGTTTGGTTGGGTAAGAGAACTTTATGTAGTTGCCAAGCGGGTATTTTCCGATGCCACCGACGTGGATGAGCATGGCATCTCCCTGGGTGTAGGTGATTGTTTTTCCCTTCCAGGGCCCCACTTTGCGGAGCGCATTCTTCTTGGACCACAGGGTTTGCTCTTCTGTAGTCATATTGGTAACAAATGTGCATAATTCATCGTAGCTCATCGATAACGGGTCTGGCGTGGGCGTCAACGATGGCGTTTTTGTTGGCCGGGTTGTTCTCGATGCCGTTGGGCTTGGTCCGGGGGTGTTTGTTATGGTGGCGGTCAGGGTTATTGTTGGAGTGCTGGTCTTTGTGGGTGCAGGCGTAAGTGTTTGAGTTAAAGTAACGGTGGGTGTGATTGTGAAAGTGGGCGCGAACACGAAGGCCGGCACAGGTTTATGCGTTGGCGTTGGTGTTGAGCTGGAGGCTGCGGCGGCCAGCCAGGCCAGCGGGCTCTGTCCCATCAGGCTGGATTTGATCAGCACGCCCAAGATCAACATTCCCAGGCACAGGACCGTCCCCATTGCGATTGCCCAAATCTGCCAGGACTTCTTCCGGGTAGATTTGGAAGCAGCGCTGTCTTCGGCACTGATTTGCGCAGGATTACTGGCTTCATTACTTTGATCAATGTAGGCCTGGCGCATGTCTGAAAGGGCCGGGGCAGCAGTCGCTGCTGGCTCGGGCGATTCTTTCGCGCTGGCTTCCAGTTGGGTTAATTTTAAACGTACCTTCGGATTCTCCGGGTTGATCCTGAGCATCTGTTTCAGACATTTGATGCGTTCCTGGTTGCTGCTGCTGATATTGAACAGGTAACCCCAGGCACGTTCATTATCCGGAGACTTGCTGACTGCCTCGGTTAATAGTGTCCTGGCAACCTCGATATTACCGGATTTATACGCATCCACACCTAGCTGAACCAGATCATCCATCACAACCTCCATCTTGCGCAGAACGCTCTGTGAAGATAGCCAGAGCCGCCGAGAAAGAATCTTATCATGTGTTTTGTGTTAATGAAAGGAAAGAAAATGAAAGAAAAGCTGGGTGCTGATAGGCAGGGTAAGCGCGATGGGCTATCTGCTCTGCTGCAATAAATGTCTTTTAGTATTTCGCGAAGCGTTTGTTCCATCAGGGAGTCGGACCTGATTTCAGCGGCTATTCCACCCTGGCAAACAAGCATTTGAGATAAGCGCCCTCTTTAAACCCAATTGGATGATCCAGGGCGTGCCCAGTCCGCTCTATTTCCGAGAGGCGCCGGCTTGATTCATGGGTGGCCTGTTGAATGGCGTTGAAAAAAGCCTCGGCCTCCACCCGGCTTGAACAGGAGGCCTGCACCAATACGCCGCCCTTTCGCAATACACCCAGACCCAGGCGAGTCAGTCGTTTATAGGCAGCAATGGCTGCCGCCGTTTGGGCCTGGTTTTGAGCGAACATGGGCGGATCGAGGATGACCAGGTCAAACAGGCGCTGCTCTGAAGCCATGCGCGCCAGTACATCAAAGGCATCTTCAGCCACTGTCTCGTGCGCAGCTGCCGCCACGTTGGGGATATGCCGGTTGTGTGCCATGTTGCGGATGGCGGTTTCCATGGCTGGCACGCTGAGATCCACGCTGACCACCTGCCTGGCGCCACCGCGCGCCGCGTAGACGGAAAACCCGCCAGTATAGGCGAAGATATTGAGGACGGATTTTTCTCTTGAAAGCTGTTCAACCCGCGCCCGGTTTTCGCGTTGATCGAGAAAAAAGCCGGTTTTCTGCCCGAGAATCGGATCCGCCTCGAAGACCAGGCCATTTTCCTGAAAAAGCACCGGGCCTGCCAACGGCGGGCCGGAGAGCGTCTGGCCGTTGCCCAAACCTGCCAGGAATTCGGTCTGTTTCAGCAGTGAACGGCTGAGGCGCAAGATCAACCTGTCTGCCGGGCTGACCTGGGCCAGGGCGAGACAGAATTCTTGTAGATGCGGGATCCAGGCTGGCGTGTAGAGCTTGATGACCAGGGTCTCTGCGTAGCGGTCGATTATCAGACCGGGAAAACCGTCATTTTCACCATGCACGAGCCGGTAACCGCTGGTGGCCTGTTCGGCAGGTTGTTGGATCAAGGGTGAGCGCAAATTGGCAGCTGCCATCAGCCGGGTCTTGAACCAGTCGGCATTGATCGTCGCGGGCTGGCGCGCTTGCAGAATGCGGACGCGGATTGGGGAGCTGGGATCGTATAACCCAACTGCCAGGAAATGGCGCTTGTCATCGAAAATGACAGCCAGGTCGCCCGGATTGCCGGCGTGGCTTTGCTCGGTGATGGCTTGATCAAAGACCCAGGGATGGCCTTGCCGCAAGGCGTATTCAGCAGGTGGGCTGATGCGCATTGCGATGCGTTTGGCAGGTGATGGCTTGATCAAAGACCCAGGGATGGCCTTGCCGCAAGGCGTATTCAGCAGGTGGGCTGATGCGCATTGCGATGCGTTTGGCATTTGGGCCAGGGATGTGGGAAAGTGCGTTGTCGAAATCCATGATTGGGGGCTTCTATCCAGCGTTTCAGGGTCAGATCAGTTAAGTAGGTTATACCATCGTTTGGCTTTCTGTTTACGAATTAATCGTTGCCTGGCTGGCAAAAGCTGTTCCTGAGTGCAATACCTTTGCGAGCTATGCAGAGCGATAAAGCCTCAGTCTCAACCAGGGTTTTTGGGCCGCCTGTGCTTTTGCATCTCATCAGAGCACATGCCACCAGCTAGCGTTGAATGGCTGGAGATGCCAGGTTCGTTCGCCGGTAGCGGCTTTTGAAATCAAGACCGTCTGCTGCGCAACCTCGATTCTCGCCCGCAATAGCGTAAAAAAAAGGCTGTCTCGTGGAAAAGAGACAGCCTTATAGGCAAGCAACAGGAGGTTGTCTCCTTTGCCCATGCGCCTTGGCACGGGGCAGCCGGGACGTTTCCATCATCGACCTGGTCACTGGTTTGTGATTGGCCTGCCAACCCTGCGCAGATGCGTGTAGGTTGGCAGGCTTTGCAGGCAGCCGGGCAAAGCCTCAGGATACAGCCAAAATAATTGGAAGTGAAGCGCGGGGGATTAAATATGAACGGGGCCGGTTCTTAAATGCTGCTGTCCAATCTGATCACTCATCGTTTCTTTAGAAAACGATTCCACATGAACCAATCCGCCCGGACGAACCTGGGCCCCCATGGCAAAAACACCTGCCCTGCTCTAAAAATGTTCTCAGGCTCAGCCAATACACCAAATGGCTGATGATTGAATCAGCCCGGATGAACTTTCCATAAACGGATATGGTACCATTTACAGGCGATCGCAGCTGGTTTGATTGCATACAAAAAGAGTGCCAAATCTTTACCCTTTCCTCGCTTATGTCTTCGTTACCACCTTCACCCCGGGGCCAAACAACATTCTGGCCATCTCCAATGGTCTCCGCTATGGTTACCGTCGAACGCTGGGATTCCTGGCCGGGATGACGGTCGGTTTTTTAATCGTGATGCTGGTCAGCGGGCTGTTGAACGTAGTCCTGGCGCGGCTTGTGCCGCAAATGCGATTCTGGCTGAATATTTTGGGGGCTGCTTATATGTTCTACCTGGCCGTGCATATTGTATTCTCCAAACCATCTGAAGATGACACCCGCCAGGATGAGCTCAACACTTTTCGAGCTGGCCTGGCCTTGCAGTTTATAAACCTGAAAGGGATCCTGTACGGCGTCACGGTCTTTGCCTTGTTCATTACACCGGTCTATCAAAACCCCCTGACCGTCAGCCTGTTTGCCCCGCTGCTGGCCGGTATCGGTTTTATCGCAGTCTCAAGCTGGGCGCTGGGCGGCAACCTGTTCCGCAGTTTTTTGCGGAAATATGAACGCTGGTTCAACCTGGTGATGGGGGCCTTGCTCGTTTACACAGCCATTGCCAGCCTGCTGGGCAGCCACGCCTGATGAATACGCTGACCGGGCCCGGCGTAACGCTAAAATAGTCGGGATCCCCCCAGGAAATGTTGATGAGCGCCCGCTCGTCAGGCGCAAAGCGATCTCTACCGGGCATCTTGATCATAAAACTGCAGCGAGCAAAGCGGTATATCCGAAGATTTTATACCGGTCAGTTTGGTTTTGGCTTGTGGCAATTCTGTAACCGGTTTGTCGTCCGCCATTTGGGCTTGATATCGATGACGGCATCAGACGGCAGTTGGGGCAGCCCGTGTTCAGGCTTTTTTAGCTGATCGAGCGCGTTCCCTTTGGGTACCTGCGATGGCGGCTGATGAATAAGCGCAGAAATTATTTCAGGTTTTCTGCCCTTTTCCAGCTTCAGCCTGGCTGCATCGATTTCAGCTTGCAACTTCGCAATCTGCAGTGCCTGGGCGAGCACCAGCTTGATCAATTCGTCTCTGCTCATCTGAGTGTGATCTGTGGTTGTGGTCATATCCTTATCTTATCAAAGTTTTGCGCAGCTCCATAGGGCCTGTGAAAAACTTTTGCCCGGAACCAGGCCATCCGCTCCGGGTTGAGCACAAGCCCGAACCTGCGCGACTGGGTCCGGCGGGCACAGACTGGCTTCTGGGCACCAATCCGAAAATTGCGATTGAGCTGCCCTGGCGCTGGCGAGCTGCAGCTGCCAGGC
>JAPLGT010000327.1:0-3204 GCA_026390035.1 Chloroflexota bacterium | reverse complement strand
GGTGGGGCAGCCGGCTTTGTAAACGGTTTCATGGTCTCCAAGGTTGGTCTGCCATCCCTGGTGGTGACCCTGGCTGGTTTGATCGGTTATCGCGGTTTGGCGCGTGTTCTGTTAGAAGATCGTTCAGTAAGTCAATTTCCTGGTTGGTTCAATAATCTGGGACAACAGCCCATTCTTGGACCATTTCCGTTGGCGTTAATCATTTTCTTCGTCTTGCTAGTGATTGCCATCGTGATCTTGCAATATTCCGGGTTTGGACGACTGGTCTATGTGATTGGCAATAATAAAGATGTGGCTCGTTTTTCGGGAGTCAATGTCGGACGGGTGAAGATGATCCTTTATATAGCATCAGGGTTTGTCGCAGCGCTGGCTGGGCTGCTATACACATCCCGTCTGGGTGCAGTACGTGGTGATACTGCGCTTGGGTTTGAGTTGGATGTAATCACAATGGTGTTGATGGGCGGGGTGAGTATTTTTGGCGGTTCAGGCTCAATTTGGGGAGTGCTGCTCTCGATCTTGATCATTCTCAATCTTCGGAATGGAATGGGCCTTGCCAATATCAGCGGCAACACGCAGACGGGCGTAATCGGTGTGTTGCTCATCCTTTCAGTACTTTTGCCCAATATCGCCCGGGAAGTCCGCGCTGTATGGAACCGGCGTACGTATGTACAGCGCTCAAAAGCTATCGATGAAGTCAAAGGAGGCTAACTCAATAGATAATATTTCTGGTTTACCGTGCAAAATTCGATAGAACTACCACCTAACAATCCAATTGGAGGATAGAAATGCTTAGAAAATTAGTAAACCTGCTTGTGATCGCTACCATGCTGTTGTTATCTGCGTGTGGCACGCCTGCTACACCGACTGCTGCACCGGTACAGCCAACAGCTGCCCCTGCCGCCACGACTGCTCCCGTCGTCGTATCCGATGCTGTGGTGAAAGCCGAACCTGGTAAAAACATTAACATGGTTCTGCTGCCCAAATTCCTGGGAATTGATGTATTTGACCAGGCCAATAAGGGTGCGCAGGAAGCTCATGCCGAGTTAAAGAACGCTGGCAAGTTAGATTTCCTTGGCCCAACCCCTGAGAACAGTGTGGCCGGGCAGATTGAAATTGTCACTAATTCCACCACCCAGGGTGTTCAGGCCATGATGATCAGCAACAACGCTGGTGATCAGATTGTTCCATCTGTCAAAGCTGGCCGTGAAAAAGGTATGACGATTGTAACGTGGGATTCCCCCGTTCCATCCGGCGATGGTGAACAGCTCTTCGTTGCCCAGGTCGATTTCGGCCAGATGGGCATGACCATGGCAGATATGGCACTTAACATCATGGGCGCTGACGGCGGTAAGTTTGCAGTCCTTTCTGCGTCGCCCGATGCTGCCAATCAGAATGCCTGGATCGCTTCGATGAAGGAAGCTCTTAAAGATGCCAAGTATTCCAAGCTAGAACTGCTGGATGTCGTTTATGGCAACGATCAGTCTGAGACTTCCTACAAGCAGGCTTTGGCGCTGGTTGACAAATATCCGGATATGAAACTGATCATGTCGCCTACCACAGTCGGCATTGTGGCTGCCTCCAAAGCCATGCAGGATGAGAAGCTGTGCGACAAGGTCAAGGTCTCTGGTCTGGGTCTGCCTTCTGAAATGGCATCTTATGTTAGGAACGGCTGTGCTCCCCAGTTTGCGCTTTGGAGCTTTGTCGATCTCGGTTATGTGACGTACTATGCGACCTACATGATCGCCGATGGGCAGTTAAAAGGTGTTGCTGGCGAGAAGTTCGAAGCCGGACGTATGGGCACCTACACCATCGAGAAGGACCCTACTCGCGCGAACGGTTTACGCATCGTCATGGGACCCTTCACGATCTACGATAAAGCCAATATTGACAAAGAAGTTGGCAGCGCCCCGGCAGCCCCTGCGGCTGTGAAAGCTGTGCCTGGTAAGTCAGTCAATATGGTTCTGATGCCCAAATTCCTGGGAATTGATGTATTCGACCAGGCCAATAAGGGCGCGCAGGAAGCTGCCGCTGAACTTCAGAATCCAGTGAAGTTGCAATTCCTTGGCCCAACCCCTGAAAACAGTGTGGCCGGGCAGATTGAAATTGTCACTAATTCCACCACCCAGGGTGTTCAGGCTATGATGATCAGCAACAACGCTGGCGATCAGATTGTCCCGTCCGTCAAGGCTGGTCGTGAAAAAGGTATGACGATTGTGACGTGGGATTCCCCCGTACCATCCGGCGATGGTGAACAGCTCTTCGTTGCCCAGGTTGATTTCAACCAGATGGGCGCGACCATGGCAGATATGGCGCTCAGTATCATGGGCGCGGACGGAGGCAAGTTTGCAGTCCTGTCAGCGTCGCCCGATGCTGCCAATCAGAATGCCTGGATCGCTTCGATGAAGGAAGCTCTCAAGGATGCCAAGTATTCCAAGTTGGAATTACTGGATGTTGTTTATGGCAACGATCAGTCTGAGACTTCCTACAAGCAGGCTTTGGCGTTGGTTGACAAATACCCGGATATGAAGCTGATCATGTCGCCTACTACAGTCGGCATTGTGGCTGCTTCCAAGGCCATGCAGGATGAGAAGCTGTGTGACAAGGTCAAGGTCTCTGGTTTGGGTCTGCCTTCTGAAATGGCATCTTATGTCAAGAATGGCTGTGCTCCCCAGTTTGCGCTTTGGAGCTTTGTCGATCTCGGTTATGTGACCTATTATGCAACCTACATGATCGCCACCGGCAGCCTCAAAGGCGTTGAAGGTGAAACGTTCGAGGCTGGCCGCATGGGTACCTACACCATCGAGAAGGACCCCACCCGCGCGAACGGCTTGCGCATCGTCATGGGACCCTTCACTGTTTACAATGTTGACAATATCGACAAATAGAAACCTGTTTCTATGATATGACAGAACTGCGAGCGGGTTCTCCGCTCGCAGTTCCTCAGGTTCTTTTTAATGTTTCCTGTGACCGTTTTATAATCAATAAGATTGGTGTTGATGCAGTTTTTTGTGGGCAGGCTGCTGACCCTGAGCAGCCAAATTCTGTCATACAACCCTGATTCTACTGGATCGATCATAAGGAATGGCTAAAAAATAACTTACCTGTTTGCCGATGAAAGGATTTATCCTCAGGAAAAAGAGCCAGAGGATACTGCGGTGGAAGCTCCATATTCAGAAACAATAACCGAAAACATGAAGTTCATCT
>JAPLGT010000133.1:0-10848 GCA_026390035.1 Chloroflexota bacterium | reverse complement strand
GATTCGCGTGCACGCCAGGCCGCAGTTTGCGGATGGAGCCAGTATCTCAGAGTCAGTGGTGGTAACCTTTGAAGACATTACCGATATTAAAAAATATCAGGATGTGTTAAGTGCCAGCGAAGAACGCTACCGCAGCCTTGTGGAGACTTCACCTGAAGGTATCACACTGACCGATTTACAAGGTCATTTCCTGGCTGCCAACCGGCAGGCGCTGCAAATGCAGGGTTTCTCCAGTTTCGAAGAATTGCAAGCCAGTGGTTTGACCAGCTTTGATTTTGCCATGGCACCCGCCTGGCTGCACGACCCCCAGCTTTTGCAACAAACCATGTTGGAAGCTTCGCCGCGGCAGGTTGAGTACACTTTTTGCAGGCGGGATGGATCTTGTCTGCCGGCAGAAGCCAGCCTGGCTTTGTTGCTGGATGCATCTGAGCAGCCTTATGCGGTTTTGGCGGCCTTCAGAGATATCAGTTCCAAAAAAGAAAGTGAAGCCCAACTGCGTAAACTTTCGCAGGCGGTGGTGCAAAGCGCAGATAGTATTGTTATTTCTGATATTCAAGGACGGATTGAATACGTCAACCCACAATTCGAGCAAACAACCGGCTACAGTCTGGCAGAAGTCATTGGGCAGCAGACCAGTCTCTTACATTCTGCCGAGCAGGGTCAGGAGTTTTACCAGCAGATGCAGCAGACCATTCAGTCGGGTCAAATCTGGCGTGGGGAATTGCATAACAGGCGCAAAGATGGAAGTTTATATTGGGAAGAAGTCAGTATTGCACCGGTGGTCGATGATAATGATGTCGTAATCAGTTTTGTGGCTATCAAAAAAGAGATTACCGGACGCAAACAACTTGAAGATGCCATGCGGATCAAGGACAGCGCGATTGCATCTTCCATTAATGCGATTGCCCTGGCCGATCTGGATGGCAAGCTGACCTATATCAACCCGGCTTTCAAGCGATTATGGGGTTTTGACGACCAGGATGAGGTTACCGGAAGAAGTGTGGCTGAATTCTGGCATGAACAGGCGCCGGTGGGCGAAATCATCCAGGCGTTGTTCAATAGCCAGGGCTGGCAGGGTGAATTGGTTGCGAAGAAAAAAAACGGTATGCTTTTCGATGTCGATACATCGGCGCATCTTGTCATGGATGAGCTTGGCAAGCCACTCTGCATGATGAGCTCGTTTATCGATATTACCGCGCGTAAGCAAGCTGAAGCAGCTGAAAAGGAAGAACATCGCCTGGCAGAGGCCTTGCGCCAGACCGCGGAAGCGCTGAGCAGTACCCTGCATTTGGATGATGTGTTGGAATTGATCATGGAGAATGCTGGTCAGGTGATTGCCAATGATTCAATGACCATCATGCTGTTGGAAGGTCAGAAACTCAAGGTTGCGCGTCATCGCGGCTTTGTTGGGCGCGGGTTGAAAGACTATATAGAAAAAAATGATTTCAGCATCGAAGATTTTCCCACGCTCAAGGCAATGATTAACACCCGCCAGCCGAGTATCATCCCGGATGTGCGCAATACGCCTGATTGGAGGCCTGATGCGACTGTAAATTGGATCCGGTCTTATGCCGGTGTGCCGATTTACAGGCGTGATGAAGTCATCGGATTTTTGAACCTGGATAGTTCGACGCCCAATTTTTTTACGCCTGCGCATGCCAGCCGCCTGCAGGCTTTTGCCAGCCAGGCTGGAGTGGCAATCGAAAACGCGCGTTTATACGAACAGGATCATATACTGTCCATCACAGACGGATTGACGGGTTTGTATAACAGCCGCTATTTCTTCGAGGTGGCCAAACGGGAATTCGAGCGTTCTCAGCGCTACCCGGGCAATCTATCGGTGATGATGATCGATATTGACCACTTTAAAAATGTTAACGATACTTATGGCCACATGGTAGGTGATGATGTTCTGCGCGAAATTTCTCGACGGATGAGTGGTTGTCTGCGCGTGGTTGATGTTGCCGCCCGTTATGGCGGCGAAGAGTTCATTATATTAATGGCCCAAACGGATAGAAGCGAGGCTCTGCAAGCGGCAGAGCGTATTCACAACATTGTGGCAGCCGAGTCTTTTGAAGTGCCGTTTGGTCAGCCGCTTTCCCTTACCATCAGTCTGGGGGTTGCGACCCTTTCTGATGTCCATGAAAATTTGAATATGTTGATCAAGAGCGCTGATGATGCGCTCTACCGTGCCAAGTTTGCCGGGCGAAACCAGATCTCGATCTGGCAAAATCTTCAATCATAATTGTTGCAAAGGCAGGTTGGATGAAGAACGGTTATCATGCTGTCCCCATCAATCAGGTTGAGCCGACTTGCCGGATTGAAGATATGCTCGCAGGTCATGCTGACTGCCAGATCCTTATTGAGCATGGCTTACCCGTGGATTCTATCCATCTCGATGGTAACGGGGGATACCAAAAAATTAACCGGGTTGAACGATCTCGCCGGTAAAAATATCAGCCAGGTGAGACCCCTGGTTCGTTCCACCCCAATCCAGTTTTCTTTTAAATCTGTCTTTATCCGCAGGCTCTAAAAGTTTTTTGCAAGCTTCCGTGTCCAAAGTAGCAACTTGGGCCGGCCCCAGTCAACGCCCGATTGATCACCCCGTGCCGCAATATGCGACCGGATTTATTTGGAGGCACTCAATGCACACCACCAATTATTATGCGACATTTATTGAAGTATCCCCTGATTGCCCTGTTAGCGCCGCCGAAATTCCAGAATTGAAAAATGGCAGCAAGACGGTTGCCTTTCTGCAGTACGAATTATTCATAAACAATCCTTATGTGTACACATCAGATGATGTCATCTTCAGTGTCTATGCTCAACAGAACCACATCGCCACTGCGATTTTGACGGCCGAGCGAGAATTTTTCTTCTCCCAGGGTCAGGCCTGTTTACGTTCATCGCCATTGGTCAAGCGCTATGGCTGGGGTGTCCACAGTAATGAAGACGGCAGAGTGGCAATCTATGCGCTTGGATCAAAAGACTATCAAGTTTTCTATGACGATGCAGCCCTGAAACCAAATTCTTTTGGGACGCGGACGAGCGCCGACAAGCGCGGAAAAAGCAAAAATCTTTTGGTTTTTCCGCGTACATCCGCGAAAATCCGCGTCCAATTGGGGTTCTCTGCGGGCTTAGCGCTAAAAGCTTGGAAACCACGTTCGTGATAAAGATATAAAAAAGCAACTTATGCGGTATTGCGAAATAACCTTTCGGAGAGCTTTCACGGCCCTAAATATTTTGCATTCAACCTGAAGCACGGATAACGTTAATAGAATATTACCTCACGGTGTGCCAGTTTGGGCTTGCCCCGATAACCCATCCCCCCTGCCCAAAAACGGGAAGGGGCTGAATGAGCCTTTTTTGTGGGGCAAACCGGCGATTATTATTCGCCCGAGCAGCAGAACCAGGTTGGTTAAGTGCTAGAACGAGGAGCTCGTGAGTAAATACCGCCAGTTCATTGAGGTAATATCTGACCTGCGTTTATTAAATAATTACGCATTATTATAAAAACCGGTAGACAATTATTCGTGTGGATTGGCTGAACTGGTCCTGCGTATGCCTGGATATCAATGAGGGTGTTTTTATTTGGATATTTCCTGGCAAAAACCTGACCCGATTTATCTGTATTATAATTATTGTAATTATTGGTTTGTTTGAGGCAGGCAATGGCGACTGAAATTCCGGGTACTTTATTTCTTAAGCGAACTTTACTGCTTGTTGAATGGCCAGATGGCTCACAGCAGAAGCTGCCGATTGTGCAGGACGTGACGCGGGTTGGGCGCGGGTCTGACGGCAACGAGCTGGCGGTTCCACAAGAGTTTAAATCGATTTCACGCCGGCATTTCGAGATCCGGCGGCAGGGCATAGAATACCGTCTGCACGACCTGGGGAGTGGCAATGGTGTGCTGCTCAACGGTCAATCAGTGGCGAATGCCACCCTAAAAGATGGCGATGAGATCCGCATTGGGATGGCGGAATCGGGGCAGGAGCTGCGTATCTTGTTTTACGCCGGCAATGAACTGCAGGCCCAGGCTGTGGCCCCCGAATCAGTTGTGGCGGCAGCCTATGATAAATTGAGTTTTGAGCCGCCGTCCGGCTGCGCTTATTTGCGTGTGCGTTTGCCGGCGGGAGATGTGCGCTTCTTTGCGCTTGAACAAGATTTTACGGTGATTGGGCGGGATGAACGCGCGGACCTGACCCTGGCATACCCCTTTATTTCGGCACGTCATTTTGAATTGCGGCGGGTTGGGGCGGCTTTTACCATTACCGAACTGGGCAGTGTCAACGGAACCCTGGTGAACAACCAGACCCTGGGCGCGCTGATCGCCACGCCCATCCACGATAGAGCCATCATCCGCCTGGGGGATGAAAGTTTTGGCGTTTCGCTCAGCCTGACATTTTGCAATCCACTTGAACCAGCCGCCCCCTTGGAGGGCTTTTCGCTTTCGGCAGCACCTGTTCCGATGGTACCCTCGCGGGCGATGCTGATTGGGCGGGCAGATGAGTGTGACATCCACCTGGGCGCGCCGGAAGTATCGCGCCGGCATGCCAGCATCCGCCGGCAGGGTGTCACCTGGGTCCTGGAAGATCTCGGCAGCGTCAATGGCACCTTTGTGAATGAGCAGCGTATTAAGAGTATCGAAATCCAGGATGGCTACCTGATCCGGATCGGGACGTATGTGCTGCTGTTTCAGAATGGGCAGCTAAGCCCCTATCAGAGCACCGGCATGCGCCTGGATGTGAGCGGGCTCTCATTCGACAGACAGAACCGCAGCGGAGACCAGCGCAGCCCGGACGATATCAGCTTTTCGGTGCTGCCGCGCGAGTTTGTGGTGATCCTGGCGGGTGGCAGTGACAGGCGCGCCTTGTTGGATGCGCTGATGGGCGCTCGTCCCGGCAGTGGCCAAGTTCGGCTGAATGGCTATGATTTTTACCTGGACCATGAACGTTACCGTTCCCAGCTCGGTTATGTACCCCAGGCAGATATTTTACACCTCAGCTTGCGCGTTGAAACAGCCCTGGATTATGCGGCTCAGCTGCGCTTGCCGCCCAATGTCAGTGCTGCCGAGCGCAAGCTGCGCATCGGGAAGGTGCTGGAGACTGTCCAGATGAACACGGAGAGCCTGCGTCAGGCGCGTATTGGCGACCTTTCGGTGGGGCAGCGTAAGCGCGTCAGTATTGCGGCTGAACTGCTGGCCGATCCCAGGCTGATCTATCTGGATGAAGCTTGCGCGGGATTGGACCCCGGAATGGAAAAAAAGCTGGTGCACACTCTGCGGCGCATGGCCGATGAAGGCCGTACGGTGATCTTGATTTCTCAGGCTAGCGGGAATATGATCCAGGCCGACCAGGTCGCTTTTCTCTCAGAAGGCAAGCTGATCTATTTCGGACCACCCCAACAGGCGCTGGACTTCTTTGATGTGAATGATTTTGCCGATCTTTACGAGAAGATCGAAAGTGGCGGGGAAGCATGGCGCAAGATGTACCAGCAAGGCCAGCCCGAGTATTATCAGAAGTATGTGCTTGAGCGCCAGGCTGCGGCTCAAGCCATGCCCCGGCCGGCACTTCCCAAGCAGCATTTTGGGTTGGATGATATGCTGCGACAATTTATGGTACTGGTTCAGCGTGCACTGAGCGTCTTGTTTGCGAGCCCATCCAATCTGGCACTGCTGGTGCTGCTGCCCCTGCTTGCTTTGCTGCAGTTAGCCACCGGTTCGCGCGATGTGCTGACCGGCAACCTGGCGATTTTGGCCGATCCGCTGGCCGCTGCCAAAACCATGCTGGAAAGTTACTTGCCGTATGACCGAACCAATGCTTTTGTGTTCATGATGAGTTTCGAGGCTGTTTTGGCCGGATTGTTTGTGTCTTCCGGCGAGCTGCTGCAGGACCGGCCGGTATATTTGCGTGAAAAGATGCTCAATCTAAGGGTGCTGCCTTATGTGCTGAGTAAGGCCTTCCTCTATATTGTCTTTGCTTATTTTCAGGTTGGGCTGTATTTGTTGATTCTGTGGGTGGGACTGGATTACCCCAAAATGGGTCTTTACCTGCCCGGTGGGCTGGAAATATTTGTGACACTCTTTTTGACCATGCTGGCAGGCATCAGCCTGGGTTTGGTGATTTCGGCGCTCAGCCGTTCGGCCGGCATGCTTAACTATCTACTGGCCCTGGTGCTCTTCTTCCAATTCTTTTTGGCGGGCGCGATCGTGGATTTGCGCGGCAGTCCGCTTGAACCGCTTTCCTATTTATCGGTCACTCGCTGGTCGTTGACCGGGTTGGGGGTCAGCATTGATCTGCCCAGGTTGGTGGATGGCACCATCCTGTGTGAACCCGATCCTGGCAGCCCAGCCAAAACAGTTTGCAGCAGCTTCGCTGGCGCCGCTGCTGAACTGCATCTGGATTATGACCAGAGTCTGCTCTTAAAATCCTGGTTGGTGCTGGCGAGTATGACTGGGCTTGGTCTGGCGGCAACAGGGGTTTGCCTGGAGCGCTTGCACCAGGAGTGAATAGTTCCCCTACAAAAGACATGCGCGATTATGCAGGTTAATTTTCAGGGCTTCAACCGGGATGGCGGTTCAGGCCTGGATGTTGACGTGTTTGGTTTGGAATGTGGTTGAGCGGCTGGCCGTGGCAGCATGGCTGGCTATATGCAGGCCTGGGTTTTTTTCTGCTGGCTCTTTTTGGCGGGTTTCCGGCGCACCAGGTGTTTTTGGAGCGTTGCCGGTTTCCCTGGTTTTGGCTGAGCCTGTATTTTTTGTTTTGTCTGGCCCGGCTGGCGTGGATTGCCCCGCAGCAGTTTCGCCGCCTTGCATTTTTTCGATATTCTTTTGGGTGACTTGTTGGCGGGCCTGACCTTCCATCTTTAATGCCGCAGAGGCCACCGAGCGATCCTGCCCGGATGGCTGCGCGGGTGCCAGGGCAGCCCTGACAACCTGGCCCATTTTTTGGATTGTGGCTTGCGGGTCGTTCGGCACAGGGCTGGAGTCAATCGAGACTTCGCCGCTGACCGCGTACAATTTTCCATCCGGCCCGGCTGAATAGCCGAAGCTGGCCGCACCGCGCACAAGTCCACCGCCCGCGATCACATGGGCTTGTTCGTGCGAGCGTACTTCGCGATCGATGCGTTTCAGGTTTTCGATCTCCCGGGTTTTGGGGTCATTGGCGTTGGTTGGGTTTTGTTTGTCAGTGGGGGTTTTATTTTCAGCAGGCGCACCGGTTTTTGGGGCGGGTGCTTGATCTTTGAGCAACCCTGCTTTGCGCAGAGCTTCTTCTGAGATGGTAACGCGATAGGGCTGCAGATCCTGGGTAGCCTGAGCTGTCGCGGCAGCCTGCCCAGACGAGGCGCTTCGATCTCGTTGGGCCTGGGCGCTCTGAACCGACCCGGCAGCCTGGTAGCTGTGTGTGCTGGTTGATGTGATTGCCGGGGATTGGTCCTGGTTTGCGCCCATGGATGAAATAACCTGCTTTTTGTTGGATGAAATTGGACAGGCAGCCAAGCGTGGATGTTGAAAAAACGGGCAGCCTGCGCGTCAAGATATTCGTAATCTATTAACCATCATCGACCGCTTTGCAGAAAACTTGAGGCCCCTGCGGGCCAATAAGGCGAAAGACCTGTCCAGAAGCTTCAGCCTTTTGATGGCAGCCACTTGATAGGGCCTAATAAAACGTTTACGTTAAATTTACTCAATTTTCAGTGCTCGTTTACTCCAGATTCGGGGATATTTCGGTAATATAAGGTTGACTTATTACGTTCAACTCCGGTCTGTTTGTTCGATCCCAATTGTGTCGAAGCCCTATTTGGCAGGCATCTGGTGCGCCATGCATCAGACATGCGGTGGTTTGAATGGCAGGTTGATTAAAAAAACGCTACAAAAGAGGATTATCATGATTCATTCAAACGCTGTCGAGGCCGTCTCTAAACTACCGCTTACACGCTCATTGTTTGGTAAATTACTCTTCCTGATGCTGGCAATTGGCATGATCCCGGCCATAGTCAACTCGGCATTCGGTTATGTTCAGACGCAAATGGACCTTCAGCAAACCATTAAAGATGTTCAGGAAATTACCGAGAAAGATCGTACTGCGTATCTGCTTAACTGGTCTGTGGAGCGCAAACAGGATATTGAGACCCTGGCAGGCGTGGCAAGAATTGCCTCGCTGAATCCAGAGACGGCTGGCCCTGCCATCAAGCAATATCACAAGATGTGGGGCACGTATGAAACTATTTTTTTGGTGGGCGCGGATGGTGTTTCCCTGGCGACCTCTGACGATAATCCGCTTGTATTAACTGACCGGGCTTATTTTAAAGATGCCATGACTGGCAAAATTAGCATGTCTGAGGCGCTGGTATCCAGAGCCTCGGGAAACGTGGTGATTGTTTTTTCCGCGCCGATCATTGCCAAGGGCGAAATTGTTGGAGTGGTAGGCGCGACAGTGCCCCTGGGAAAGATCACCGAAATGCTGGCCGCCAACCGGATTGGCGAGACTGCTGATAGTTACCTGATCAACTCGCAGGGTTACTTTATCACTACTCCGCGCTTTGTTGATGAGATGAAGACAGCCGGTTTATTCAAAGTGCGCCCAGAGTTGGAGGCCAAATTGGAAACCAGCGCTGGTAAAGAACTGTTGGCGGGCAGATCTGGCGCGGGAACGTATAAAAACTACCTGGGCCAGGAGGTCATCGGCGACTATACGTGGATCCCGGAGTTGAATATCGGGCTGGTCTCTGAAAAGCAAACCTCTGAGTCCAATGCCATTGTTGTCCAGCTTGTGAGAGTGGGGGTTATTTTGATCATCATTACTGGCCTGGTGATCAGCGTTGTGGCTTTTCTGGTTGCCAGGGCCATTACAGCCCCGGTGATATTGATCGCAAATTCAGCCAGCCGGCTGGCGCTGGGTGACACTGACCAGACTCTTGATTATAAAAGCAATGACGAATACGGGCTTTTGGCCGATGCGTTCCGCCAGATGATTGCCTACCAACAGGAAATGACCGGCGCTGCTGTAAAAATCTCAAACGGAGATCTGACCCAGGATATTCAGCCCAAGTCTGAGCGGGATCAATTGGGCATAGCTTTTAAGCGGATGATTGAGAATCTGCGAAAATCGATCAGCCAGGTAACCCAAAGCGCGTTGACCCTCAACCGCGCTTCGGCCCAGCTGGTCAGCACCGCCTCTCAGGCAGGCCAGGCCACCTCCCAGATTGCCACAACGGTGCAGCAGGTGAGCAGGGGCATCACCCAGGAGACCGAATCGATCACGCTTACGGCTCATTCG
Organism: Chloroflexota bacterium; assembly: GCA_026390035.1. Classification (GTDB taxonomy): domain Bacteria; phylum Chloroflexota; class Anaerolineae; order Anaerolineales; family Villigracilaceae; genus UBA5195. Next base: position 1,569 of record JAPLGT010000133.1, on the reverse strand, counting down.
GTGGAGCAAATGTCACGCGCGATTGGCGGCGTGGCCAAAGGCGCGCAGGAACAAACTGTCTCGGTGAACAAGGCGGCGGAAATTACCAGCACTATCAGCCGGACGATTGAACAGGTGTCTGGAAATGCCCAGGCGGTGACAAAAGATTCGGCTGGCGCGGCCGAAGCAGCCCGACTGGGAGCCCGGACGGTGGCTGAAACGGTCAAGGGTATGGAACGGATCAAGGATAAAGTGAGTCTATCTGCCCGGGCAGTTGCAGAGTTGGGGACGCGTTCGGACCAGATCGGCACGATCGTGGAAACGATCGAAGATATTGCCAGCCAGACTAATCTGCTGGCGCTGAATGCGGCCATTGAAGCGGCGCGTGCCGGTGAACACGGCAAGGGTTTTGCAGTGGTGGCGGACGAGGTCCGCAAGCTGGCTGAGCGCGCGGGTGGTGCCACCAAAGAAATAGGTGGGCTGATCAAGAGTATCCAGAAGACGGTTTCAGAAGCAGTCAAATCGATGGAAGAAGGTGGTTCTGAAGTGGAGAACGGCGTACGCCTGGCGAATGAATCGGGCGAGGCTCTGGCCGCAATTTTGAAGGCGGCAGAATCGGTCTACCGCCAGGCTGAAGAAGCTGGCAAAGGGACCGCCAAAATGAGCGCGGCTTCAAGCCAGCTGGTGACAGCGGTGGATGGAGTCAGCGTGGTGGTGGATCAAAACACCGCCGCGACCGAAAAATTGGCGGCAGGAACAACAGAAATGGCGAAAGCGATTGAAAATATCGCGGCAGTTTCAGAACAAAACAGCGCTTCGATGGAAGAAGTCAGCGCTGCCACCGAAGAGATGAGCGCGCAGGTGGATGAAGTTACAGCTTCGGCGCGCATGCTCTCAGAAACGGCGCGCGTGCTGCAAGAAACAGTCGCGCAGTTCAACCTTGGGCAGGCTGGAACAGGCCCGCTGGCAGGTGCTTCAACCCGCCGGTGAACCGGCTGCCCGATCCCTGGCGGAGAAGTGTGCCCGCAGAAAGCCCAAGTGCTTAGCGTAAGACCTAAACAAATCTAAACTATTGATTAAGCAATTTCTAAGCATCTGCTTACAGATCTTTCAACAATTGTTGATGAAAAGACTGGCAAAACGTATGCACGTTGAAGAGTGAATTCTGCTACTATGATTTTGGGAGCGCAACCAAAGCGAAGTTGCGATGACCGCACCAAAAGAACATGACCATCATCGCCACGGGGGACCCGTGATGCAGGGGGCAGTATGGGGGCTTATAACCATCATTTGGGTCTGGCTGAATGCTGACCCTGATCGACTGGATATAATTACAGTATCAAGAACAGCCCCTAGTACGGGCTGTTTTTGATTCGAGAGCAGGCATCCCTGGTTTGGTTGAAAGATGTGCTGCTGCTACAGCTGGATGAGCGCTGGTCCTCTTTTATGGATGTACACCTGGCCTTTCTTTGAGGGTGATGTGCCAGGCACTGCCTGGTCTGATCTGTGGGGTGGTGATGGTGGTGGTTGCTTAGGGATTTGGTCGCGAAAATCCAGGCTGCTGGAGCTTTAACCAGGGGAATATTCAAG
>JAPLGT010000039.1:0-2790 GCA_026390035.1 Chloroflexota bacterium | reverse complement strand
ATTTTGGTTACTGGCGCATCCGGACTGCTTGGTCTAAATCTATGCCTGGAAAAGTGGAAAACCCATTCCATTATCGGCGTAGATCGTGGAAAACTGCATCATACACCTTTTGAATTAATCCACTCGGACCTGACACAGCCGGGGGTTACTTCTCACTTAATAAATACGCTCCATCCCGATGCGATCATCCACACTGCGGCAAACGCCAATGTCGATGCCTGCGAAATGGATCCCAAGGGCACTCAACACCTGAATGCAGATCTTCCCGGAGAGCTAGCGGAAGCCTGCGCAAAACACAGTGTGCGCCTTGTGCACATCTCTACAGATGCAGTCTTTGATGGTACTCAGGATCGCATCTATACCGAGAACGACAGCCCCAACCCGCTCGGGGGTTACGCTCGGACCAAGCTGGAAGGCGAAATTAATGTTTTAACCGCCAACCCGCAAGCAGTGGTAGCCCGCGTAAATTTCTTCGGCTGGAGTCTGTCCGGCACAAGATCACTGGCTGAATTTTTCTTCAACCAACTCTCTGCTGGGGAACAATGCAATGGCTTCACAGATGTCTTTTTTTGCCCAATGTTTATCGGTGACCTGACAGAAGTTTTGTTTCAGATGTTGGATAAAAATCTATCCGGGCTATATCATGTCACCGGATCCGAGGCCTTATCGAAGTTCGACTTTGGACAGCGCATTGCTCGTCAATTCGGATTCGATCTCAATCTGGTTATCCCCAAATCCGTTGAAGAGTCAGGTTTAAAAGCTCGCCGTTCCCACAACTTACGCCTGTCTATCCACAAGTTATCCACCGCTATTGGCACGGAAATACCCGGTGTATCCACCGGAATTCAACAGTTTTATACACAGGCTAAACAGGGTTATCCACAGAAAATGCGGAGTTATCAACAGTTTTAAGCCTTTTTATGTACATCCTGCCACTTTTGGCCAGTGCTTCTGAAGTCGCAATCGCAAAGTGAGGAAACCATGGAATTCAATATTAGAAGCCGGACGATCGGTCCAAATCACCCCACCTATTTCATCGCCGACATCGCCGCCAATCACGATGGCGACCTGGAACGGGCAAAAATGCTCATCCACCTGGCCAAAGAAGCTGGAGCAGATGCTGCTAAATTCCAGAACTTTCAGGCGCCCAAAATCGTTTCAGACTACGGCTTTAAACATATGAATAGCCAGATCAGCCACCAGGCGACCTGGAAAAAATCTGTGTTCCAGGTGTATTCCGAAGCTTCCGTTCCCCTGGGCTGGACCCCTATTCTCGTGGAAGAATGCAACGAGATTGGCATTGACTATTTCACGTCGCCCTATGACTTCGAATCGATCGAAGCAGTCGATCCGTATTTGCCTGCTTATAAGATTGGCTCAGGCGAGATCGATTGGATCGAATCACTCGAATTGATGGCATCCAAAGGCAAACCAGTTATTATTGCCACAGGCGCCTCCAATATCGGTGAGGTGCAGAAAGCTGTGCACGCCATCCTGGCGATCAACAAACAACTGGTTCTGATGCAGTGCAACACAAACTACACCGCCAGCCCAGAAAATTACGATTACATCAATTTGAATGTGCTCAAAACTTACGCAATCATGTTCCCAGATGTGATTCTGGGACTATCTGACCACACCCACGGCAACGCCACAGTGCTTGGCGCGGTAACCCTTGGCGCGCGCGTCGTGGAACGTCACTTTACAGATAGCAACAATCGCGAAGGCCCCGACCACAAATTTGCCATGAACCCCGAAGCTTGGGCACACATGGTCTCTGAAACCCGCTTGCTGGAACGGGCCCTCGGCACTGGGGATAAATACATCACAGCCAATGAGCAGGATACACAAGTCGTCCAACGCCGCTGCCTGCGCGCAGCTCGCGATATCAAAGCTGGCGAGACCATTTCCCGCGAAATGATCGATGTACTACGCCCGGCAACACCCGGTGCGATCAAACCAGATCAGATCACGAGCGTGGTCGGCACCAAAGCCCTGCAAGATCTGGCCTTTGGCAAAGAACTGCGCTGGACTGACCTGGGCGCATAATTATTTATTCTTTAACGCGGATTTTCTTTGCTGGCCCGGCCTGATGAAAATAATTTATTTCTCGCTCGACTATACCCCTCACGACCATCGTTTTCTTTCCGCCCTGGCGGAAACGGAACATGATGTTTTTTACGTGCGCTTGCAGCGCGGCAACCGGCAAACCGAAGACCGCCCGGTGCCACCCAGGATTCACCAGGTACTTTGGGATGGCGGACAAAGACCCTTTGAATGGCGCGACCTGCTCAGACTGGTATGGAATTTTCGCAAACTTGTCAGTGAGATCAAACCTGACCTGATCCACGCAGGACCCATTCAAACCTGCGCCTTCATTGCCGTACTGGCCTCCCATGGAGTCTGTCCGATCCTGACCATGTCATGGGGTTTCGACCTGATGAAGGATGTTGAGCGCGGGCGTTGGTGGCGATTTGCAACCAGATACACACTCAAACACAGCAGCTTTTTTACAAGCGATGCCTATATCACACGTGACAAAGCTGCAGCCTTTGGCATGGATCCGAATAAAACAATCGTATTTCCCTGGGGTGTGGACCTGGCACATTTTAATCCCGAAGCTCGCACGCAGCCGCCTGGACAGGCTGAAGGCTTTACCCTGTTTTGTAATCGCAGTTGGGAACCTAATTACGGGATGGATGTTTTGGCCAGGGCCTTTGTGATTGTAGCCCGCCAAAGGCCGGATGTCAGCCTGTTGCTATTGGGAGGCGGTTCTCAGGGCGCGATCAT
>JAPLGT010000310.1:0-5755 GCA_026390035.1 Chloroflexota bacterium | reverse complement strand
TTTTCTCTAAAAGAGGTGCAATGTTCTGTAAAAGTGCTAAAATCTCTGTCATGGGCTTCTCGGGTAGGTTGGGTTGTCGAAGACTTCAACTTTACTCGAAAAGCCCTATTTCTTTTAACTAATTTTGGCGAAGGTATTGTTTGGTCAGATGTATTTATTTGCCCGCAATGTGGCACCGAAATGACGTTTTGGGATGTTGCGGTGGATCAACAAGAAAATGATGACATTCGAGGTTTGTGGAAATGCCCTAAATGTAGCTCTTTGTTGTCTAAAAGCCCATCCAAAAGTAGCGGCGCTTTACGTATTGAAAGAGCTCATGAAACATCCTATGACCACGTTTTAGGCAAAATGGTTCGTCGTACAAAGCAAGTACCTGCGCAAATAAATTACGGTATTGGCCAAAGTCGATTAGAAAAACGTCCAGATTCTGATGATTTATTATTAATTGAAAGAATTGAAAAGTTTGATGACAAAAATTCATTTTCATCTTTTCCCATGATGTTTATTGGTGAAAGATGGGGAGACACTTGGAGGGCAGGAGTCCATGAAGGTATTTCCCACTCTCACCATTTTTACACAAAACGAAACTCGATCTTGCTTGGAGCCCTTTGGAATCGAATTATCAGCATCACTGACAACCGAATCAGGACTTCGATCTTATTTTTAAGTCAATCATTGACTTTGGGTTTTACTAGACTTAATCGTTATGGGGCAACTCACTATTCACAAGTAAATCGTTTCCTAAGCGGAACACTTTATGTTTCTTCTCTAATGTCCGAAGTCTCATTACACTATGCCTTTAATGGAAAATTAAATCGTCTCATCAAAGCATTTTCTAATGTTAAGACAAATCAGAAATCATCTGCAATAAGTACATCATCTTCCACAAAAACAACTTTGGCAGCGAATACGATAGACTACATATTTGTAGATCCTCCATTCGGTGGAAATTTAATGTATTCTGAACTGAATTTTTTGTGGGAGGCATGGCAAAAAGTTTTTACTAATAACCAATCTGAAGCGATAGTGAATGAAAACCAGAATAAGGGACAAGTTGAATATCAGGGATTGATGCAAGCATGTTTTGATGAATTCCATAGGGTCTTAAAACCTGGGCGCTGGATGACCATCGAATTTCATAACTCACAAAACTCAATTTGGAATGCCATCCAAGAATCCTTGCAACGCGCTGGGTTTGTGATCGCAGATGTGCGTGTGTTAGATAAACAACAAGAAACATTTAAGCAAGCTACGACTACCGCGGCAGTCAAACAAGACCTGATCATTTCAGCCTACAAACCCAACGGCAGCCTGGAAGAAAACTTTCGTTTGAAGGCCGGCAGTGTAGAGGGTGTTTGGGAGTTTGTGCGCTATCACCTCGGCAAACTGCCAGTTGTCAACCAGGCTGATGGCAATGCGATTGTTAATGCCGAGCGCCAGGCCTTCCTGCTCTTTGACCGCATGGTCGCCTTCCATATCCAGCGCGGCGTGATGGTGCCGATCTCTTCGCCCGAGTTTTACGCCGGTCTGACCCAGCGCTTCACTCCGCGTGATGGCATGTATTTCCTACCCGAACAGGTCACGGAATACGACCGCGCCCTGCTGGCTTCCGGCAAACCGACCCAGATGCAACTGTCTGTCAGCGATGAGAAAACCGCGATCACCTGGCTCAGGCAGCAGCTCGACCCGACAACTGATGGCGAACCGCAAACCCGCGGCGACTTGACCAACAAATTCAACGCCACCTTGCACCGCGCCAAACACGAAAAAGCGCTTGAGTTGATCGAAATTCTCGATCAGAATTTCTTGCAAGATGAAAATGGCAAATGGTTCGTTCCCGACCACAACAAAGCCACCGACCTGGACCGTGTACGTCAGCGCGCCCTCTTGAAGGAATATAACGAGTATGTAACCAGTACGGGCCGCCTGCGATTATTCCGCACCGAAGCGGTGCGCGCCGGTTTTGCCGACTGCTTCAAACGCCAGGACTATGACGCCCTGATCAAAGTTGCTGAACGCCTGCCCGAAGATGTCTTGCGCGAAGACCCGGATTTGCTGATGTATTACGACAGCGCCCTGCTCAGGAAGAAATGAAAATCTCAACAGGGATGCAGGGGATCAAGGGGACCAAGCTTAAGAACTTTATCCCCCCCATCCCCTGCATCCCTATAAAAATAAATCAGGTGACATTATGCCCATGGTCAATGAAGAAATAACCGCTAAAATCCTGGCCGCTTGCTTCGAAGTCACCAATGAACTTGGCGCCGGCTTCCTTGAATCCGTTTACCAAAACGCGCTCATGCTTGTCTTGCAAGAAAAAGGACTCACCGCCCAACGCGAATACCCGCTGGCAGTCACCTTTCGCACCCAGAACATCGGCCAATTTTATGCCGACATCCTGGTCGAGAATAAAATTATTCTCGAATTAAAAGCCGTCAGTGCACTAACTGAAATTCACAAAGCCCAACTCATAAACTACCTCAAAGCCACCGGCCTCGAAACCGGCCTGCTCATCAACTTCGGCAACCCCAAACTCGAATACCGCCGCTTCGACAACCGCTTCATAAAGAAAATATCCCCTTTATCCCCTTCATCCCTGTAAAAAAGCCGTATGCTCTCAAACATCATCTCCCTGTTCCCAGCCCATACCCACAGCCTGACCCTCATCAGCGACCCTGATGGGCTGCTGACAGGTGAAGCTGTGATGTTGGAGCTTTCGCAGCGCGGTTTCCAGGTCATCCAGGAAAATGACCCGGTGCTCCTGCGCCAGCGTGTGGAACGGGCTCGGCCATTCAGCCCGCAGCAGCCCCTGCTGCTCATCACCAATGGTCCACTTGAAGATCTGCCTTATGATCTTTATCAACAAGCTTACCGTCTCACCCTTTCATTGCACAATTATTTTCCCAATCTGGCCTACCCTGTACTGCAAAACCTTAATCCGGAACAACTGGAAAAATTGACCTTCGGCACCCCCATCCCTGAAATCCTCAGCCGTCAAAAAACCATTGACTACCTGCTGCGCGAAGTCTTCAACGCTGATGCGCTCACACTCAGCCAGCCGCACGCCCTGATCGCCTGGTTGAACGATTACCACCAACGCCAATCGCCTTTACCATTGCAGCTGCGCCAGGCATTGTTGGAGAAATTAAAACGGTACCCGGCCTATCATGATTGGGATCTCGAGCTGCTCATTCGCGAAACCCAGGCATTCGTGAATTTTGTCCAACAGCAATGGCAAGAATCCATCGATCAAACTCTGTCGGGCAACCAGACCAGGGAAACCGGCACCGGTTACAGCCTGCCTTTTACCCGCGATATTAATTTACAGAACCTTGTACCCGCCCTGGTGCGCCAGGGAACGCTGCAACCGATAAAAATTCCGACCCAAAAAGGCCTGCCCGCCTGGACTCAGTCAGGCATTACCCAGTTGGATGCGCGTCTGCAACGAGTCACATTTCTTATAGATGATCTAGACGGGCGATTAAAAACGCTTGCAGAACCACAAAAGGTTCAAACAAGCTGGCATAGTTGGTCTGGACTTGCCCAGGATTGGGCCGAATTGTGCAGCCTGGTTTACCAGACCGACCTGGCTACAAACACTTTGCAAAAAGAAACCTTCCGCAGGCTGGTTCGTGAAGTCAACCACCTTTTCCCGATCTGGCTGCAAAGAAATTACACGTCCCTGGGCGCGCAGCGCTTGCCCAGGCCCCATCATGTACACCATGTCCCGCATTACCTGGCGCATCTGCGCAACCTGGGTCAATTTAGCCGTGTTGTTCTGTTGATTTTAGATGGACTATCGCTGACTGATTGGCAAGTGATCAAATCCGTTTGGACAAAACGCCACCAAAATTGGAGATATAAAACAGAAACCTTGCTGGCCCAGGTACCCACCATCACTTCCATCTCAAGATACGCTTTGATTTCCGGGTTGCGACCTGCAGACTTTGCGAGTGATCTGGAGCATTGCCCCGCTGAAGCCCGCGCCTGGGAATTGTTCTGGTCCAGAGAAGGCCAGTCAGCAACGATTTGCGGTCTGCGCGCCCTGTCTTTTGATCGCGGCATCGATCAATTGGCCGAGCTGCTGGATCCACGCGTATCTTTCTGGTGCCTGGTCGAAGACACTCCCGACAAACTGGCGCATAACGCCACGCTGGGCGCAGTCGATCAGCAGTCATCGCTGCGCTTGTGGCTCGATCCGACCCATGCACAAAATTCGCTCCAGCTCGAAAAATTACTGGACACCTACCTGGATCGCGGCTATGCCGTCTTCATCACCAGCGATCATGGGCATGTCGAAGCCACCGGCTTTGGTCAGCCATCCGAAGGGCTGCTGGCGCAGACCCGCGGAAAACGAGCCCGCATATACCAGGATCGCCTGGCTGCCTTGCGGATTCAAGGCGCTTTTTCGGAAACAATTCTCTGGGATAATGATGGGCTTTTACCCAAACAAATGGTAGCCCTGATGCCATCAGGTCGCGGCGCATTTGCGCCCAGTGGTGAAGTTGTTGTAACGCATGGTGGTATTTCCATTGATGAAGCCATCGTCCCCCTGATACAAATCACGAAAGCGAGATAATAATGGATAAAGGAATCGGGTTCAGTCGCACAATCACCCTGGATTGGCTGGATGTAGTGGCATCATTGTGTATTCAAACCATTGAACCTCTTGAAATCAGGCATCACCTGGCCGAAACAATTTCCGGTACGGTTCATGGTCTGGAAGCCCAACGCAAAACAATTGATGTTCTTACCGCAATATGGTTGAAAACAGAAAAGAGTGTGCCCCAAATTCGACAACAGGCATTGGTAATCTTTCCAACATTGTCATCCCCGCAAGAACGCATGTGGCTTCATTTCGGCATGAGCCTGGTTTGCTACCCATTCTTCAGAAAATGTGCAGCGGGAATTGGTCAGGTGGCCCGAACCCAGGAATTAATCACCCGCAAATTGATCAAGGATAAAATTGCGGGCGATTACGGTCATCTTGGCGCGCTGGACCGTTCCGTTGAACGAATTATCGCTTCGCTAACCAATTGGGGAACGCTTGCCAATACAGATCAGAAACAACAATATAAAATTCAATTTCACAGTTTTTTAGCCTCCGAAAACCTGCAAAGTTGGTTATTAACCTGCGCACTCTATGCTCATCCTTCAGAAGGCCTGCCCTATAACGATCTGCTCCACTTACCAGAGTTGTATCCGTTTAATCTGACCATCGGGGTGGATAGCTTGCGAAGAGACGCTCGCTTCGAGGTTCAACGCCAGGGAGGCGGGCTCGAAATGGTGAGAAGTAAAAAGTAATTTCAAACAATGGCAAACAGAGGATTTGTCAAATTAAATATCGCACTTACTGTAAAATGCTTCGCGATGTCTGTGTCTGGATATTTCTGGCGCTGTAGCAGCATAATGCCACATACTCAACCCCGTGCTGGATCAGTTCCGACCGGTGTTCCTTCAAGAGTTGTGACAGTTCATCGAGTTTCATGAAATAGTGGAGGATGGATCACTGGTTGCCCAAATGGCCGGTGTGGCGCAGAAAGCTATCTCAAACGATTTTTCAACTCTTGCTGGTTTTTGAGAATATCGGGGTTTCGGTATTATCCAAGAGTTACCCCTTTCGGTATTCAAGCCCTTTTTGCCACACATCTTCGGCGTGCTGGTAAGTGGCCAGCCAGTTAACATACGACCCGCTCAACTGCTTGTGACGCTTTGCCAGCGCGCGCAAGTTTTCTTGCGGGTCATCAACTAGATT
>JAPLGT010000162.1:1539-26129 GCA_026390035.1 Chloroflexota bacterium | reverse complement strand
GGCACCTGGCTATTGTCGATTGCCGATGGTGTTGTCTGGGGTGTCTATGCGTTGATCCGGCACGATCTGTCCATTCTGGTCTTTGCGATTTTTCAGCTGGCAAGCAGTGCATCGATCGTGACATTAAAATTGCGACATAAGCATGCTTTGTAAGGCGGGCAGGCTGGCTAAGCCTGGATAAAATCCCAGATTCTGAATGGTAAAGTCGTGCCCGTCAAACTTTTCGGGCTGAGTGCGAAAGATTATCGATTTAAATAAAGACAGAGCCTTCAAAAACCAACCATACTCAGGTTGGTTTTTGAAGGCTATTTTGTTTCAAAAATTTGTGAACTAATATAAATTGGGCACAATCACACCGTTTATACCATATTGTATTACGTTTGTCTTGATTTGTCATAATTTTATGGTGATACATTTCACTATTGCGCTTTTCTTCACAAAGAGTATTATTGGATTGCGTATATACGGGTATGCGAATATAAGGAGAACATTAATTATGGTTTCTCAAAGCCTTGTTCAAGAGATCATCCATCTCCAGGCTGATTTTTGCTCAGCACTTTCTGACCCGACTCGTTTGTTAATTTTATATGCATTAGCCGAAAAGCCCCGTAATGTTACAGAATTAACCAACGATTTGGTACTGACCCAACCCACTGCTTCCCGCCATCTAAAGGTGCTTCGTGAGCGTGGCTTAGTGCACACGGTTCGTTCAGGCACTACCATTACCTATTCGCTTTCTGACCTGCGTTTGATCGATGCCATCGATTTGCTGCGTATGGTCATGCGCGACAGGATTGCCTATCACGCCAATTTGTTGGAAGAAATCGAAGAGACCTCCGGGTAAATTCCCATCATTTTCTAGGAGAATGCAATGAAGAAACAACCGTATTGGATTTTGGGTCTGATCGGCATCCTGGCAGTAATATTGGCGCCGCTGATCATATTCTGGCCCAAGGCCGCCGCAACCACGCAGGACCCGTGGGCCGGAGTACCTCAACACCCGGTTCACACCAGTCATGCGGATATTATTAAAGGCCCGTTTGCCACTGGTCAGGACGTAACCCGCAATTGTCTTTCCTGCCATCCCGATGCTTCGAAAGACATCATGACGACTACACACTGGACTTGGGAATCTAAACCCTTCACAGTTCCGGGCCGTGATGCGCCTGTCACAATTGGCAAGGCCAACCAGATCAATAATTTCTGTATCAGTGCCCAGGGCAACCAGAAAAGCTGCATGGCTTGCCATATTGGCTATGATTGGAAAGAAAAGACAGCCACAACTCCGGTCTTTGATTTTACAAAAACCGAAAATGTGGATTGCCTGATGTGCCATGCTCAGTCTGGTTATTCTAAGGGCAAGTATGGGAACCCGGCTGATACAGTTGACCTGCTGGCTGCTGCCCGCAGTGTAGCCGTTCCCAACCGCGCATCATGCGGTAAGTGTCATTTTGATGGTGGTGGCGGTAACGGGGTTAAACACGGCGATCTGGACGAGAGTTTGAAGTTTCCGTCCGAAAGCCTGGATGTTCACATGGGCAAAAATAATTTCATCTGTACTGATTGCCACGTGACCAAGGACCATGTCGTCAAGGGCCGTATTGTGGCCGATAACTATACAGTTGATCCGCAGGAGCAAGTATCTTGCACGCAGTGCCACGCTGAAGATCTGCATAAGGATGAACGCCTGAACCAGCATGTCAAGTCGCTGGCCTGCCAAACCTGCCACATTCCGGCTTTTGCGCTAAAAGACCCCACAAAGGTTTCTTGGGACTGGTCGACTGCGGGCAAGGATACCGGCGATGACCATTTCTCTTATTTGAAGATCAAGGGAACGTTTGTGTATGAAAAGGACGTCAAACCTACTTACCTGTGGTTTAACGGTAATCTTTCATACCGCTATCTGCTAGGCGATAAGATTGATCCAACCAAACCGACCTACATTAATAAACCGGCTGGTGAGATTACAGACAAGTCAGCCAAAATATTCCCGTTCAAATTACATGTGGCTAAACAGCCCTATGACACTGTTAATAACTACCTGCTGGCTCCGATTACGGCTGGCCCAGATGGGTACTGGACGACTTTTGTATGGGATGATGGCTTTAGACTGGCCGAAGAACGCATGGGCTTGAAATACAGCGGTCAGTACGGTTTTGCTGAGACCTATATGTATTGGCCCACCACCCACATGGTGCAGTCCAAGCAAGATGCGCTGCAATGTGACGATTGCCACAGCGACAATGGCCGCATGGATTGGGCAGCCCTGGGCTATTCAGGCGACCCAATTAAATGGGGCGGACGCTTCGACAACAAGTAAACTGGCAAAATGGATGAAATCATGAAAACGATAATCCTATCCAATAAAAAACGGCTCCTGGTCATGGCCATCCTGGCGATTGTAATTATCGCAGGCCTGGGGTTTGGTCTTCAACAGGTGTTAGCGCTGCGAAGTGCAGCGCCTGTTGTTCTGACCTCACCCATGCATCCGGTCTTTGCGATGCTGGATGCCGCTGGAACGAACGTTCTCAAGAGCGGTCAACCTGTCTCTACAATGAAAACCTGCGGCGAGTGCCACGATACCGCTTTCATTGAATCACACAGCTTTCATGCTGATCTGGGTCTGAGCACTTACAAGGCCGTTGATCAGAGCTGGAATGCCAGCGAGGGGGTCTTTGGCAAGTGGGATCCGCTTACCTATCGCTACCTTTCGCAGCAGGGCGATGAGCGTCTCGATATGGGCACGGCTGAATGGCTGATGAAATATGGGGAACGTATTCCTGGTGGTGGCCCAGCGATCACCTCGCGAACAGGTTCCGCGTTGACGAGTCTCTCGCCTGATCCCAAAAACCCTGAAACTGCTGTCCTGGACCCCAAGACCGGTCAACCTACGGCCTGGGACTGGAATAAGTCAGGCGCGATGGAAATGGATTGCTTCCTTTGCCACTTATCCAATCCAAATACCGCAGCTCGTGCTGCCGAGATTGAGGCCGGGAAATTTGGTCTGGCCAATACAGCCACCTTGCTTGGGACCGGCTTGCTTGATAAAAGCGTAGATGGTTATACCTGGAATACGGCCGCTTTTGATGAAAGCGGTAACCTTAAACGCGATTTTGTGTCGATCCAGGACCCAACCAACGAAAACTGCGCAACATGTCACGGCGAGGTGCATGCCGATGGACAGGTTCCTCTCAAAATTTCTGCCTGTGACCAAAGCTATCCACAGACGGCAACCACAGGTCAGGTAATTGCTTCGCAAAAAATTTCAGAATCTGGTGTCAATATCAGCGGAAAAGCGGGATTGGCGCGCGCATGGGATATTCATGCCGAGCGCGGATTGAAATGCACCGATTGCCATTTCTCTATCAACAATCCTGTGCATTCCCAAAAAGCGGCCGGCACAAGCCCCGCTCATTTGACCTATGACCCTCGCAAATTGACCATTGGAGAATATCTCCAAAAGCCCGATCATGATTTCGCACGGGGACAGAGTGCCCAGTTTACCGTTGCGCCAGAGAACAAAGGCACGATGCGCCGCTGTGAATCCTGCCATGATGCTCAGAAATCTCATGCAGATTGGTTACCTTATAGCGAACAGCACATGGCGGTGGTGGCCTGCGAATCTTGCCATATCCCACAGCTGTACGCGCCTGCGATCGAAGCCTTCGATTGGACGGTTGTTCAGGCAGATGGTACCCCCACTAATTTATGCCGAGGCATTCAAGGTGGTAGTGATACTGTTACCAACCTGGTCAGCGGGTATAAACCAGTGATGATGCAGCGCACAAATACGGATGGAAAAACTTTACTTGCGCCGTATAATTTAATTACTACCTGGTTCTGGGTTTACCAGGATGCCGCTGGAAATTCTCGCCCAGTACGCGAAGTCGACTTGCAGTCAGCTTATTTGAGCAATGGCGCGTACGTTGCAGAGATCGTAAAAGCCTTTGATGCGGATGGAAATGGCAAGATTGATGCCGCGGAACTTAAGATTTCGAGCGAAGCCCAAAAAGCGGTTGTGGCCGGACGGCTTGAGCAGCTCGGGTTGAAGACCCCGCATATCGAAGGCCAGATCCAGCCTTACAGCATCAATCATAACGTTGCGCGTGGTGAATACGCCACTCGTGAGTGCAATACCTGTCACACCGGCGATTCGCGGGTGACACAGCCCATTCAACTGGCGGCTTACGCCCCCGTAGGTGTAACACCTGTTTTTGTAACCGATAGTAATGTCAGCGCTACCGGCGAAATCGTCCGATCTACCAGTGGTGCGCTCTATTACCAACCGGCAACAACCAGGGACGGCGTCTATATTTTTGGCCGTGACCGTGTAAATTGGATCGATTGGTTAGGCGCTCTAGCCTTTGCAGGCACACTGCTCGCGGTAGCCGGACATGGAACCTTGCGCTATGCCGCATCGTTGAAACTGCGGAAGGCTGCACCGAAGACCGAGAAAATTTACATGTACGAAAGCTATGAGCGTTTTTGGCACTGGCTGCAGACTTTCTCGATCGTTTTCCTATTGTTGACGGGTCTGGTTATTCATCGCCCGGAAATATTTGGGGTTTTCTCCTTCCCCTATATTGTCACAATCCATAACGTATTGGCAGCCATCCTGGTCATCAATGCCGCGCTTTCCCTATTCTGGCACATGACCACCGGCGAAATTCAGCAATATATTCCGCGGCCGGTTGGTTTCTTTGATGATGCCATTGTGCAGGCCAAGTTCTATATCGGTGGAATCTTCAAGGGTGATGCACATCCATTCGAGAAGCGTAAAGACAAAAAGCTGAATCCGCTCCAGCAGGCAACCTATTTTGGACTGTTGAATGTGCTGCTGCCGTTGCAGATCATCACTGGCGCATTAATGTGGAGTGTCCAGAAGTGGCCGCAACTGACCAGCTGGTTTGGTGGTCTGACGGTTCTGGCGCCCTTCCATAGCCTGGTTGCCTGGCTGCTCAGCGCTTTCGTGGTAGCGCACGTTTATCTGACCACCACTGGTGCCACGCCGCTTGAAGCCATGCGTGGCATGGTGACCGGTTGGGAAGAGATTGAAGCCCATACACACGGGCCATCCAAAGCGAAGACATCCAAGGGCAAGAAATAAGTCCCTACCCTTAGCACCCATCTCCCCAATAATGGGAGATGGGTGTCTGGAGAAAAAAATGACAACTGCTCTCAAACCCCAAGATAAAGGCGTAAAAGCCCTGTTTTCCCGCCCGAGAAAAGATTACGTGCATCCATATTTTGGAGGCGCGATATTGGGCATTGTGCTGTTCCTGGCTATTTTTTTCACTGGTAATGGTCTCGGTTCTTCGGGGGCGACCACTAGAATCGTTGCCGCGGTTGAAGATGCGATTGCCCCTGCGCATGTGGATAACACCCCTTACCTGTTGAAGATGGCAGGCGGAGATAAGCAGCCGTTAGATGATTGGATCGTTCCGGTCTTTATTGGCGCACTACTCGGTGGTTTTAGTTCTGGCATGCTTAATGGGCGCGCCAAATTTGAGACAACCAAGGGCCCGAATATTTCAAATCGTACCCGCTGGCTGATGTCCTTTCTTGGTGGCGTGATATTTTTGTATGGCGCGCGCATGGCACGTGGCTGCACATCCGGCCAGGCTCTGACAGGTGGCGCGACCCTCTCGGCCGGGTCATGGTTGGTCATGTTTGCCATTTTCGGCGGTGCCTATGGCATGGCCTATTTCGTCAGGAAACTGTGGCTTTAATGCTTGAAACGCTCAGCCCACACTCAGCAACCAGTGGGCCAGGCGGTTCATCAAGGAGATCATCATGAACTTTCCCCTTCCATCCTTTTTAGCAGTCAGCGCATCAAATCCATGGACTTACCTTGTCTTTGGTTTGGTCGGTTTTGCTTTTGGCTATACACTTGAAATGTCAGGCTTTGGCGACAGCCGAAAACTGGCCGCACAGTTCTATTTTACAGAACTTACCGTTATCAAGGTCATGTTTACTGCCATTGTCGTGGCGATGATCTTGATTTTTGGCGCAGTTGGCCTGGGTATCCTGGATTTTAGCCAGGTATGGGTCAATACAACCTATCTGTCATCCGGCATCCTGGGTGGTTTGATTATGGGCGTCGGCTTTATTATCGGCGGTTTCTGCCCTACCACTTCGCTGGCTTCTGCATCCACCGGCAAGATCGATGGCATGTTCTTCGTCGGCGGTGGTTTTGTGGGTGCCTTTCTTTTTGGCGAAACCGAAAAATACTTTACCTATTGGTACAACAACTCGGGCTATTTTGGCCGCCTGACCTTGATGGATGTATTCAAGCTTCCGACTGGTGTAATCGTTTTACTGGTGGTCTTGATGGCGCTCTTTATGTTTTGGGGCAGTGAACAATTGGAACGTATCTTTGGAAAGAAGGATTTGACCAAAGAGCCCAAAACCCGTCTGTATGGCGCTGCAGGGCTGCTGGTCATGGCGTTGGTTGTGGTTTTCATCGGCAGCCCTTCCACCGAGAGCAAATATGCCCGCGTGAAAATCAATCGCACCGTCAATGAGCAATCGATTGCAATGAGCGCAGACGAAGCCCTGGCCAAGCGACAGATACAGATCGTGCCAGCTGAGTTGTTTAAAAGCATGAATGATGATACGCTCAAATTGACAGTTGTCGACGTGCGCCCCGAGGCTGATTACAACCTTTTCCATATTCGCCGCTCTTTGAACATCCCTGCTGAGCAGTTAAAGGCTAAAATTCCTCAACTTCTGGCAAGTTCAGCACCAAATGCGGTCTATGTGCTCCTGAGCAATGATGAAGATATTTCAACTACTGCCTGGAAAATGTTGGTAGCCGAATCGGTCCCGAATGTTTATATCCTTGAGGGCGGTGTGAATAACTGGATCGCCTTCTTCGGTAAGGACGACGCCTCAATTGTTCGGGCGGATAATGTGACTGCTCCGGAAAAACTTAAGTATATTTTCCCGGCTGCGCTCGGAGACAATTATGTCTGTTCTGATCCGAGCCCGATTGAATATGAGACCTTAAAGTTTGATGCACGTATTCAGCTGCAATTGAAACGTGATAAGAGCGGTGGTGGCTGCGGTTAATGTAAAGAAATGTCCACGAGAGTGGGCTCAAATGAAAATGACTAAATTTAATGCAAAAAGAGCGCCTCCAATAGATGCGCTCTTTTTGCACGGATTGTCTTATAAAAGCCTGAGTTGTTATTTCTACACTAACGCAGCATCGCTTCCTGCATGGAAATCCCGGCCATCATCAGCCCGATCTGTTCAACAGTTGCCTGGTCGCGCTGGACAATCCCAACGATCTGGCCCTCATACATGACCGCGATCCGGTCAGAAAGGGTGCGGGTTTCATCCAGGTCTTCCGAGATCAACAGGATGGCCGTTCCAGCGGCGCGCTGTTCCAGAAGGCGCTGGTGAATATATTCGGTTGCACCGATATCGACACCACGGGTGGGTTGGGCAGCGATCAGAACCTTGGGTTGGCGTGATAGCTCGCGAGCCATAATCAGCTTCTGAATATTACCGCCCGATAGATTCTTAATTGGCGTATCGATGGTAGGGGTCTTCACGCTGTACGCATTCACCACTTCGCGGGTGCGGGCAGACATTTTAGCGAAATCTAGAAAGATACCGTGTGTATATTGGGGAGCGGAATGGTCGCGCAGAAAGAGGTTTTCCTGCACGCTAAATTCGCGGATGGCGCCATCACGCATGCGTTCTTCCGGAATGTAAGCTTGCCCGGCAGCCATGCGTTTTAGCAATGGCATGTGCGTGATGTCCTGCCCGTCCAGCTGGATGCTGCCAGATGCGACCTTACGCAAGCCTGAAAGACATTGCGCCAGTTCACGTTGTCCATTGCCAGAAACACCGGCAATCCCCACAATTTCGCCGGCACGAATATCCAGGTCGATGCCGCGCAGCATTTCAGTATTGCGGTCACCAATGGCGTGCAGACTTTCAATTTTTAGCCGTATTTTTCCCGCTTTGACTTCCTGGGCGGCCAATGGGCGCACATCGCGCCCAACCATCATTTTGACCAGGTCATCACGGGTAATATCTTTCGTCAGGCAGGTGCCGATCTGGGTGCCATCACGCAGCACTGTCACACGATCGCTGATTGCCATAACCTCATGCAGTTTGTGGGAAATGAACACCAATCCGTGGCCTTCCTGTACCATGCGCTTGAGGGTAACAAAAAGATCGTTGACTTCTTGAGGGGTAAGCACGGCGGTGGGCTCATCCAGAATGATGATGCCAGCGCCGCGATAGAGCGCTTTGATGATTTCCACACGCTGCTGCTCGCCCACAGAGAGCTGCCAGATATAGGCGGAAGGGTCCACTTTTAGGCCATACGACTGACCAAGCTCTTTGATCCGTTTTGCAACCACATCGAGGTCTAATTGAGGTGCCCTGGACGACTTGAGCCCAAGGGCCACGTTCTCCGTCACCGTCAGGGTGGGTATCAGCATGAAGTGTTGGTGGATCATCCCAATACCAGCTCGAATTGCGTCGGCGGGCGAGCGGAAGCTGAGCGGCTTGCCGTCGATGATGATCTCACCTTCGTCGGGCTGGTATAGTCCATACAGCTGGCGCATCAGGGTGCTTTTGCCAGCGCCGTTCTCTCCGAGCAGGGCATGTACCTCACCGGCTTTCACATCAAAATTGACATTGGTATTGGCTAGTACGCCTGGAAACCGTTTGACAATGTTGCGCATCTCAACGGATTGGATGCGTTTCTGTGTGTTGGATTGAATTGCAGTTGCCACCATGGGGCCGCCTTGAACAGAAAATAGCCAGTCAATTATTTGGGCTGTCTTAAATGCATGGGAGTGATAAGAGAAAATGGAATGACCAGTGCCAGCCTGGATGAGACTGGCACTGGTGGTAATGCATATATTACGGGTTTACAACAATTGCGCCGCTCTTGATATCAGCGATCGCCTTGTCGCCAGCAGCTTTGATATCAGCTGCCAGAGAGTAACCCGGGTTGAAAGCGATCTTCAAACCGTCATTCTTGAGCTGCAGGGTGTAGGTTTTGCCACCCAGTGTGCCGGTTCCGCGGCTGGCGATGATCTCTTTGACCATGGCGGTCCAATCATAAACCTGGCTGGCTACAACCAGGGTAGGCGCGAGCGAAGCCTGGTCTGACTGAGTGCCGAACCACATTACCTTGCCGTTATCCTTGGCAGCACCGATCGAACCGACGACTGATTGGGATGAACCGGTCAGAATATCGGCACCGGCGGAGATATGGGTTTTGGCAGCTTCGGTCATGAGAGCCACGTCAGAGAAAGAACCAGTCCATGTCTTGTTAACTTTAATAGCGGGGTCAACAGATGCAACGCCCTGAACAAAGCCATCGATATAGGTCTTCGCATCGCCAACTTCCACAGGACCGGTTACGCCGATCTGCTTGCTCTGGGTTAGTTTGGCAGCCAGAACGCCGTTGACAAATCCACCTTCTTGGGCAGCAGCGGTGTAAGCATAGATATTCGGCTGGCCGAAGGTATTCACATCTGTACCCCAGGCAAAGGTTGTCTTGGGGAAGTCTTTCGCGATTTCTTCCACGGAAGAACCATACTGCGATCCATGGGCAATCACAATGTCAAAACCCTGGGTGGCATAGTCGCGAATGGCGGCAGCTGCATCCGGAACCTTGAACATATTTTCGGAGAACTTGATTTCCATTTTGCTTTCGCCGCCCATTTCTTTCTGGACAGCAACCAATGCAGAATACATGGATTGGCTGAAAGCCATGTCGGTTGTGGCGCTGGGCATCACAACCGCGACGCGCACGGGCTTGGCTTCAACAGCTGGGGCGGCTGGGGCGGCTGGGGCGCAGGCGGACAATAACATCATGAGCGCCAATAAAGCTGAAAGAACTACCATCAAAGAACTGTTTTTCTTCATATTTCTCTCCTTACCTTGGAATGGTGTTAGTTTTCGCCCCGTTCAAAGGGCTTATTGAGTGCAGCTGGTTGGCGTATACGATTTGTAACTGCCACCAGTGCTGCGATCGTTAACAGGTACGGCAACATGATTGCCACGTCGGAAGGGATTTTCACTCCGAGTACCTGCATCCACAATTGGAAAGCATTGACGGTGCTGAACAAGAGCGCACCAACCAATATACCCACTGGCCGCCAGCCTCCAAAATAGACCAGCGCAACGGCGATAAAACCCAACCCGGCTGTTAAATTTTCCTGAAAAAGATTGACCAGCGAGGTGGAAAGTGAAGCGCCTGCCAATCCAGCCAGAACCGCCCCAACGCAAACGCTAAAGTAACGAACCTGGTCGACGTTAACCCCGAGCGAATCGGCGGCTGCCGGGTTTTGCCCGACGGATTTGATCTTGAGTCCCCAAGTGGTTTTGTCCAAAAACCACCATGCAATTGGCACCAAAAGGAAAGCTGCATAGACGGGCAGGCTGTGTTGGAAGAAGATCTCTCCGAGAATAGGAATATCACCTAAAATCGGTAATTTAATGGGCTGGAAGCCCTCCACGGTTTGGACACTGCCAACCAGCACCTTGAAGAGCAAAGACGAAAGTCCCAAACCAAACATATAGAGGCCGATACCGCTGATACCTTGTTCAGCCTTGAGTGTGACGCTGATAAATGACATCAAGAGGCCCATCAGCAGCCCAACCACTGCGGCAGCCAAAACCGCCAACCAGACATTTCCAGTGGTTAATGTGACATAAAAAGCCGCGAAAGCGCCCACCAGCATAATCCCATCCACTCCGAGGTTTACCACGCCGGATGTCTGCGCAAACGCCTCGCCAATGGCGGCAAACAGGTAGGGAGTAGCCAGACGAATTGCCGAGGTGAAAATCCCAATGAAGACAGCCTGAGTAAAGATTTCCATTATGATTTTACCTCGCCTTCAACTTTGGAGGTTGTTATGGCGCGCCGGATGGCCCAGCGCTTGGAGATAAAGGCAGAGCCGACTACAAATAGGACTACCAGACCAAGTAGCATATCGATTAACGCCGAAGGTACTTGCACGGCTCGCTGCATTTTGTCTGCCCCGACCAACAAGCTGCCAAAAAGCCAGGCTGCCGGGATCAGCCCCAGCGGGTGAAGGCCGCCAAACAGGGCCGCCACAATTCCAGAAAAGCCATATCCGCTGGTAATGCCTTCCAGCAGCCGGTGGTGCACCCCCATGACTTCAACTGCGCCGGCCAAACCAGCCAGACCGCCTGCCAGTGTCAATGAAAGTGCCTGATAAAAGGCCACATTGATCCCAGCATAACGCGAAGCGTCTGGGTTCAATCCCACGGCGCGAATGCGAAAACCGATGGTTGTGCGCCATAAAAACAGGTATACAACGAAGGCCAGCACCACAGCCAGAATTGCCCCGGCATTTAATAAGGTCTGCGGGATTAGGCGTGGTAGCCAGGCTGCCTCTGGTAAACGTTCGGACTGCGCCAGGTATGTACCCGCAGCCACACCCGCCTGGTCGATCAGAGGCCCACGCACAAGCATATTCATGAGCTGGATGGCTATTGCATTCAGCATGACTGTGCTCAAAATTTCGTTGACTCGGAAACGTGCTTTGAGAATGCCGGGTATGAACCCCCAGGCGGCGCCAGTAAAAAAGCTGGCGATCAATGTGGTTGGCAGCAGGAGCCAGGCTGGCCAGGTTCGGAAGAGCAGCGCCCAGCTGGTTGCTCCGAGGGCGCCAAGGATAATCTGTCCTTCGGCACCAATATTGATTACACTGGCGCGAAATGCGATGCAAATCCCCAGGCCTACCAGTAGCAGCGGAGTGGCTTTTACCAGCGACTGTGTAAACCCAGACATGCTTCCAAAGACACCAGAAAAGATGGATGCATAGGCTACAAAAGGGTTTACCTTAAGAAATAGCAGTACGATTGCCCCAATCAGGAAGGCACTGAGCATGGCCAGAATTGGCATGGCAGCCCTGAACAGAATATCATTCCAGTCAATCGAAAATCTGTGGTTCGATTTTGAAACGGCCGTATCGATCTCGGATGGCATAAACCTTCTCCAGGCTGGTGTGATATCACAGGGCAGTCTTTTTGAGTACAAGGTATTGATGCTGTACGCCACCTTATTAGCTTGGTGACGAACTTAAAATTTCATCGAGGCGCTATCTGGAGCTTATAGAACGAAAAATATCTGCGCTCGAATTGTTTGAAGTCTGGTTCATCTTTTTTCCATCAAATCAGAAGAGCTAAACAATGATAATTGATTGTAGCCGAAATGTTCAAACAGTATTTACTCCATTTGGGTGAATTATCTGGCAAGCCATAAGAATTTTGATGCCAATAGCACCTTATACCAATACTTTAACACGAATTTTGCATGTTGAAAATTGACAAAAATCACATCTTGTGTAATGAATTGTCAGACAATCGCGGTTCCGGGGTAATCGTTCGAGTCCGTTCAAAACAATTTCCCTTTAAGTTTATTTGCAAGGGAGCCCAATCTTTGTGCAGGAAAACGGGTTGAGTATTTTTCTGTTTGGGGAAGTCCGATCATTTCTCAACCTGTGTTTGGAGTGCGATCCAGTTGTGCGATTAATTCATCCGGGGTGTTGACCGGTTGCAGACAGACAAAGCCATGGCACACATAAGCGCTCGGCAGCCCCCTGAACATGGGCCGGTTTTTTAGCAGCGCCGGAAGAGCCTGCTCTGCTGGATCACTGGCAATCGCAACCACCTGCCGGGGTTGGTAGGTTTGCCATAGTGCCGAGACCAGCGTTTGAGTCATGGGGTTTTGTGGTGCGCCCACGATCGCTACCTGCCTGGTTGGGCCAAGGCAAAAATCGGTCGCGCATAACCATTTGGCAAAAGCTGTGGGGAACCGAACCGCCGATTCTAGCGTAGCGCCCAGCATTACTTCGGCTATCTTTCGCCATTCGGGCCGGTCACCATATTCGGCCAACTGCAGTAAGGCGTTAGCGGCTTGAGCATTGCCCGATGGAGTAGCATTATCCTGAACATCTTTGGGTCTCATCAGGATGTTTTGATGGTCGTCACGGACGTCAAAAAATCCTCCGGCAGGGTCTTTAAAATGTTCAACCATTTCAGTCGCCAAATTCAGGGCACTGGTATACCAATGTGTTTCAGGTTGCGATTGATACAATGCCAGCAGAGCCAGGATCAGGTTGGCGTAATCATCCAGGTAGGCAGGCCGCCGGGCGCTATTGTTTCGCCATGAGCGCAACAGCTGTCCGTCGGCATAAAGGTTGTCGAGTAAAAAGTGGGCATTCTGGGCAGCTGCCTCCACATAATCCTGTCTGGATAAATAGCGTCCAGCCTCGGCAAAGGCTACCAGGGCCAGGGCATTCCAGGATGTCAGAACTTTATCATCTGTGCCTGGGCGAATGCGCTGGTTCCTGATTTCGAGCAGCATCCGATGGCAACCATCCAGCCGGGCATTGACTGCTACCAGGCTAAGGTTGAAGCGCGCAGCAAGTTTATTGTCATCCAGGGCGCGTTGGATAATTAGTTTGCCTTCCAGGTCGTGCGTTTGGCCGGTCTGACGCTTGTGGGCAGGAGCTAAGCCGTATGCGGTTTGGAAGAATTCAAACTCGGGCCCCAAGATTGACTCTAGTTCAGAAAAGTCCCAGGTGTAAAACTTTCCTTCCTGGCCTTCGGAATCTGCATCCAGACTGCTGAAAAAGCCACCTGCAGGATGTCGCATTTCACGCAGCAGGAAATCCAGGGTTTCTTCGCAGATCTGGCGAAACCTGACCTGGCCTGTGACCAGGTAGGCATGCAGGTAGACCTGGGCGAGTTGGGCGTTGTCGTATAACATTTTTTCAAAATGCGGAGTTTTCCAGAGATTGTCGACGCTGTAACGCGCAAAGCCACCTCCCACCAGATCATACATTCCGCCGCGAGCCATGGCTTGCAGTGCGTGGCTGGCTATTTGGATGTACTTCTGGCGTACTTCGAGCGCCGGGCTGGAACTGTCCAGTGTGCCCAGGCAAAGCAGAAACTCGATGGTCATCGGTTGTGGAAATTTCGGTGCTTCGCCCCAGCCGCCAAAGCCCCAATCGTATGACTTAACGAGCTGCTCGGCCGCATTTGCCAACAGCGTGCGTGTGAGTGGCATGGAACCACCATTATTTCCAGCGGCCAGATTCTGAATATGAGCGCTAACCTGGGCGCTCACACGCAGGATCTCGCCGCGCTGTTCCTGCCACGCATTTGCGATACTCGTCAGCAGATCTCTGAAGGATGGTAGATTAAATCGGGGTTCTGGCGGAAAGTAAGTTCCTGCATAAAAGGGGCGCAGATCGGGGGTCAGGAAAACTGACATGGGCCAGCCTCCCGAACCAGTCATCGAGACTGTTGCCGACATATAGATACTGTCCAGATCCGGACGTTCTTCGCGGTCGACCTTGATATTGATGAAGTGTGTGTTCATGAATGTCGCGGTCGCGTCGTCTTCAAAAGATTCGCGTTCCATGACATGGCACCAATGGCAGGCGGCGTAACCGATCGAAAGGAAAATTGGTTTGTCTTCGTTGTGTGAACGTGACAGAGCTTCTGGGCCCCATGGGTACCAATCTACGGGATTATTGGCATGTTGCAGTAGATAAGGCGAGTTTTCATTTGTCAGGTGGTTGGGCATCTTAATACCTATAAGTTATTGAGCAACTTGTTGCAGTTGGATTCGCTGGAAAGATCGCTACGCTGATCAAACGGATGTGCTCGTATTTTCGATCAATTCTGCTTTTTGCCAGCCACGCACCGAATTGATTAGAAAAATTTGTGTGCAGCGCGCCAGATCACCCAGGGTGACAATCTTTTCGCTGATCCGACCCTGTTTGATCAAATCTCCGCGCAAGGTGCCGGCCAGCAGTCCGCAGGTTACTGGAGGGGTTACAAGATCGCCATCCAGTTCAAATACAAGGTTGGCAATACTCGCTTCGGTTAATTCATCACGCTCATTAAATAATAAGACCTCGTCGCAGTCGGACTGGCTTTGGCGGGCTTTTTCATAGACAGTGCGCCAGGTGGTTTTATGGTACAGGAATACATCAGCACTGTTGACCGGCGCAGCAGCGAGTTTCACACGCATCGGAAGTTCCTGGTGCTCGCTGGAAAGTGGGTAAACCTGGTGGCTGAAGCTGCCCTGCCGGTTAAGCAATAGCCGGACTCGCTGTGCTTGATTTCCAAACCCACGGGCTGTTTCTGCCAGAGTTTCCATCAGCGCGGACCGGTTATACGGGAAACCAAAGTAGCTGGCCGAATCTGCCAGCCGGTCTAGATGTTTGTCGAGTAGAAAATAACCCGTCTGGGTTGTCCAGCGTATTGTTTCCAGCAGAGAAAATTCAGGAGGGCGACCGGTAAGAACACGTGCCTTGAGAAGTGCTTCGGCATATTCGTCCTTGGATGTCGAATCCCAGACAATCCCCCCGCCAATGCCGTACTCGGCTTTTCCAGTGCTGCGCTCAATCAGCACGCTGCGGATCGCAACGCTGAATTGGGCCTTTCGTCCTGGGCCAAGATAACCAATCGAACCTGTATAAACACGTCGTGGGGTCGTTTCAAGGGCTGCGATGATCTTCATGGTGCTGACCTTGGGCGCGCCGGTGATGGATGCGCAAGGGAATAGGTTCTTGATGATCTCGGTAAAAGGTGCCCGGATTTCGGCGGTCACTCCGGAAGTCATCTGCCAGAGGGTGGGATAGCGTTCAGCCACAAACAATTCTGGCACATGCACGCTGCCAATTTCGGCCAGCCGCCCCAGGTCGTTGCGGATCATGTCCACGATCATCACATTTTCAGCCCGGTTTTTGGGAGAGTTCTGCAACCACACAGCTTTTTCATGATCTTCAGCCAGTGTGCGCCCGCGTTTTACGGTGCCCTTCATCGGGCGGCAGGTGATGGTGTTGGCATCAAGACGGAAGAAAAGTTCTGGTGAAGCCGAACAGATCACATACGGGCCGGTATCCAGATATGCGGAATAGCCCGGTGCCTGGGCATTGACCATATCTACAAATAATGACCATGAACTTCCCGAAAAATTGTTTCTGAGTCGAAAAGTGTAATTTACCTGGTAGGTGTTGCCATGTGCGATCTGATTCTTGACTTGGGCAATGGCGGCATTGTATTTCTCGCGGTTGACGGAAGGCAGCCATTCCCCCAGCTGGTAATCTTCATCCCTGGGCCCCAATGTTTCAGACCGGATTGGGTCGTCATACAGCCCGAACCAGAGCAGTGGAAAATTATCCAACTTGTGAACGGTCAGGGCGCTGTCGAATGCAGGTGCTGCTTCGTAACTGATGAAACCGGCCGCGAACCAGCCATTTTGATCGACAGCCGCTTCTAGTTCTCGCAGGGCTGGCAGAACTTCGTCCAATTTGGCTGCAGATATGATGCGCCGGGGATGTTCGAAATGCAACCACATGCCGCTGGTTGAGTCGCGCAAAACAACAGGATAGGTAGGGTCCATGGTCGGCTGATTATATCTGAGGTGCAGCAGCTTTGTATTTTAAACCTGAATTCTGTCTTCGTCAGAAAAAATCTGATCAGGCCGGGTAGCAAACCCGGTTTGCCATTATTATTGGACGGTAATATTCAGCGTGTAGGGCGCCACCTGTCCAGCCATGGGCACCACCTGGATTATGTAATCCTGGGTGGCGGGCAGCGTCATGCTAAATATAGTGGATTCAACCACTGAGCGCATATACGGTTGGCCATCCTGGTAGCCATAGATGCTCAAAACGGCGTTTCCGTTAGGGGCAATCAGATTGATATCCATTTTTTGGTTAATATTGGCGCGCAGAATGTAAGAAACGGTGAGCCCACCAGGCGTGCTACCATTTCTTACGGCTGAAATCGCCCCTGGGTCAAAGGTAACCCGGGCCGGGGTGCTGATATTCAAGCTAAAATGCTCCGAAGTCGTTCCGCCGATCACCTGGATCAGGTAATCCTGGCTGACACTCAACAGGGTCTGCCAGGAACCTAGCTTTTGCGAAGCATCCAGCAAAGTCTGACTATCATTCATCCCGATCACTGCGATGGTGATGTCATGGTTGTATGAATCGGTGAGAAGCATCAGCGGTTGTCCCTGGGATGCGCCCACGAGGTAATTCAATACCTGGCCTGGTTGGATATCACCTTCAACGATCCCGGTTGTCGCGCCAGTTTCAAAATGGATGCGAACAGCACCCGGTAGGCTTGGGGGTTGGGTGGGGGCTGCGGTGGCTGGGACCGGCGTGGCAGGCACAGCCGTAGCCTGAACGGCAGTAGTCGGAATGGGCAGCCCTGGCACAGCCGTTTCGGGCTCTGTGCTTGCAGTAGGCGATTGAAGCGGGATGGCCGTGGAGATCACGATCACCGGTGCGCTGGTGGGTTGGACAGTTGGAAAAGATGGCGCGGGTAGCACGGTGGGAGCAGCTAGTCCGATCGGCAGGTTGCAAGCGCTCATGCCCAGGACGCCGCAAAGGATAAATGCCGTCAGGATGAATTTAATGAAAA
This sequence comes from Chloroflexota bacterium, assembly GCA_026390035.1. Classification (GTDB taxonomy): domain Bacteria; phylum Chloroflexota; class Anaerolineae; order Anaerolineales; family Villigracilaceae; genus UBA5195. The sequence continues at coordinate 8,675 of JAPLGT010000162.1, read as the reverse complement.
TTCGAGCTATTTTTGTCATGATTTTCTCCAAAAGATGCCTTCATGAAAGGTGACACGCCAGGCTGTATTTTCTACCCTGATTTTATCTGCATAGTCTGAATTATGATATGCGCAACCACCCTTTTCATCAAAATAGAAATACACAGGTTATAAAGAACCTCCTCGCCGGCGCGAGGAGGTCACTATTTATTTTCATATTCGAGCAGCGCCTGCACAATTTTTTCGGAAGCAGTTCCATCGCCATACGGATTGACTGAGCGAGCCATTTTTTCGTACTCACGCGGGTTGTCAAGCAGCTCACGGGTTGCCGCAACGATTCTGGCAGTTTCGGTGCCGACCAGTTTGACGGTTCCGGCCGAGATGCCTTCTGGGCGTTCTGTGGCGGCCCGCATGACCAGGACTGGGATGCCTAAGCCTGGCGCCTCTTCCTGAAGACCGCCAGAATCAGTCAGCACCAGGCTGGCGCGTTTCATCAGGTGCACCATCGGAAGATAATCCAGGGGTGGCAGCAGTGTGATGAATTCCGAAAGTTTTCCGAGTCGTGGATAAACGGTGTTTTGCACGTTTGGGTTGAGATGCACCGGGTAAATAATGTGAAGACTATTTCCGTAGGTTTCCGCCAGGCTTTTGAGTGCATCACAAATATTCTCTAACGGCTGTCCAAAATTTTCTCGTCTGTGGGCAGTCACCAGGATCAACCTGGCATCTCCAAAGGGTTCGAGCAGCCGAGTGATTTGCTCTGGCGCAGGTTTTTCTGTGACCTGTTTCAAGGCGTCGATGACCGGGTTCCCGGTCACGAATATATGGTCAACGGGTACATCTTCTCTCAGCAGGTTTTGTTTGGACCACTCGGTTGGCGCAAAGTGTAGATCGGCCGCCACGCCAGCCACCCTGCGGTTGATCTCCTCAGGGAAGGGCTGGAATTTGTCACCTGTGCGCAAACCCGCTTCGATATGTCCGAACTTTACCTGGTTGTAATAAGCCAGCAAGGCCGTGGCCATCACTGTAGTTGTATCGCCCTGCGCCAGGATCCAATCGGGTTTGATATCTTTCAGAACAGGGTCCAGGTGAGTGAAAATCGCAGCGGTGATCTGGGCCAGGGATTGATCTGGTTTCATCAAATCCAAATCAACATCCGGGTGAATGCCAAACAGATTCAAAACCTGGTCAAGCATTTCGCGGTGTTGGGCTGTGACGCACACCAGTGACTCAATGCCGGGGGTTTGGGCAAGTCTTTGCACGACCGGAGCCATTTTTACTGCCTCAGGGCGTGTGCCAATGACGGAGAGAATGCGAAGGGGTTTTGGCATCACGGGTTGGATAATTGATCCTAATAATTATTTAGATGAATTTTAACCTGAATGCAGCAACTGCCAGCATGCGGAAAAGCAGCAGCCCGTGTCGCCAACGGTCGATATTCGTTGATCCATAAGTACGGTCCTGGTAGCGGATGGGCAAATCGATGATTTTTAGGTTTTGTTTGGCCGCTCCAAAGATCAGGTCATAATCGCCAAATGGGTCAAACTCTCCAAAGTAAGCCCGGTTGGCTACGATACGCTCGTAGTGCTTTTTACGCAGCACTTTTGTGCCGCAGAGTGTGTCCTTGATGGATTGGCCCAGCAGCCAGGAAAATGCCATGCTGAAGAATTTATTCCCAAGCAGGTTTAAAAAGCGCATAGCTTGTTCCTGCATCGGATAAACCAGACGGACACCATTGATGAATTCACCCTTCCCGTTGACAAGCGCTTCGTAAAAGCGGGGTAATTCTTCGGGGCGCACGGTCAGGTCTGCGTCCAGGATCATTAAAATATCTCCACTGGCTTCATCAAACCCCAGGCGTACTGCGTCTGCCTTGCCTTTGCCAGATTGGCGGAATAGTTTGGCATCCCATTCAGGATGATTTTTTATCGTCTGTTCGATGGTTGCATAAGTATCGTCTTTGGAATGTCCTTCCACAAAGATGATTTCGGTATGCTGACCGATCTTGGGGATACGCTGGAAGGCAGCTTCGATGTTGCCGGCTTCATTGCGGGCCGGAATGATGATGCTTACCGACGGGTTTTGTGGATCTTTAACCGGCAAAGGTCGCGCAATTAGTACGTTTGTCCAGGCAATGGCTCCAAATGGCCAAATTTTTACCAGTATTTTGTTGAACAGCTCACGAACCAATGGGATGGGTAGTGTGAAGAGAACTTCTCGCTGCCGGCGGATCACCTCGAACCCGGCCAGGTGCAACAGGTTTTCCGTGTCTTCGGGGGTCAGCCAATTTTGGGGCAGCAGGTGCTTGGCCAGCCCAAGTGCGCCGGCCAGGTTGATGGCTGGTTGGTACACCCGGCTGTAGAAATTTAGAATAATGCGCGTATCCGGTTTGCAAAGTGGCCGAATTTGTTCGAGAACAGTTTGCACATCCCAGGCATCATTAACCAGGTCCGATAGGATAATTACATCAAACTGGTTGTCCAGGTGTAGATCATGAGCATCGGCCAGGATGAAGGTCAAGCCAGGGTGGCGTACTTGCGCCTGTGCAATCATCTCCCCAGAAAAATCAATTCCGACGCCTTTGGCAGGGGCCACAGACGCCAGCAAATCACCGCGTTCGCAGCCAATTTCCAATACATCCAACCCCGGAGAGATCAAAAGCTGGTAAACCTGATTCAGGCGATGGTGATATTCACGGCTGAAAAAAGTGACAGCAGAAGTTTGCCTGGCAATATCATCCCAATTTTTTTGTCTGATGTTATTGTATTCGGTGCGAGTGCTGATACGAGAAGGTGGCATAAACTTTCCATGAAGTGGGATGTTCGAATTATACGCGTAACTCAGGCGTTTTTTTGTTCATCTGGATCAGCATGAAGGCCGCAAAGGCGGTCAGCAAACCAAATACCAGGTTCAGGCTGAAACCGAATTTCAACCCGCCCAGGTCACTGGCGACGCCTACCAGCCAGGGGCCAATCACGCCCCCCAATCCGGCAAACGTGAACAGCAATCCGAGAATGGTGTTTGTATTTTCTTTATGTTCATCAGATACGGCGGCGGTGATATTGGGGAAAATGATCGAAAGAAAAAAACCGCTGACAGGCAGGAAAAAAGATAACTGGGCAGGTCCAAATAGGGCTAATGCCACACAGGCGCAGGCACTTAGAGCAGCGATCAGGATGGATTTGAGATAGCCGAGCCGTTCGACAAAAAAACTACCCACAAAACGCCCGAGCATCATCAACCCAAAGAAGACAGAAAGCGCCTGGGTACTCTGGTTAATGCTGAAACCGCGATCTTTTTGTAAGAATTCCACAACCCAGGATGCAATTCCAAGTTCAACAGTAACGTAAAGCGTGATGGCCGCATAATACCAACGCATTTTTGGCGTGAAGGCGGTTTTTCCGATGTGCATAAAATCAATTTTTTCGGTTTTTCCTTGCTCAAATTTCGGAAAGCGTATCAAGGCAAAAAAGGCAATCATCAAGCCAATTGCGATCAAGTCCCATCGATAGACAACTCGCCAGGAAACATTTCCCATTAATAGCCAGCCTGCATAGAGTGGCGCGATCATCGATCCCAGGCCGTGCATGACCGCCATGAGATTGAGGTAACGGCCTTTATCAGCGGAATGCAGCTCAACAATCAACGCATTGCACCCCAATTCCAAAGAACCCAGCCCGAAACCTAGCGCGGCCATCGAAAGTGTCATCAACCCTGGGGTACTGAACGCGGTGAAACCTCCAATACCAACTGCCAGGCTGATGCCGGCCAGCACCAGTACGGATTTTTGCCCGACCATGTCGGCCAGAAATCCGGTGGTCAGTGTGGCTGCAATAAAACCAAGATAGGCTCCCAAGAGTATCGTGCCGCCGAGTGAGTAATTAAACTTTAAATCTTGCAGGAGCGTGGGCAGGACGGGACCTTTCAGATTGTCGCTGAATCCAAAAACAAAAAAAGCAAAAAAAGCGCCGATGGTGAGCAGCAGTATCGTATTATTTGAGCGTGATTTCATGCAAGTCTTTCGTTTGCGAACATAATTTTTTCGAGCCCTTGAAAACCTTCACCGCCTTCATGGTTGTTAAATTCCCAAATGCGGATTTCTTTTGGCCCGGCGTAGTGATTGTAGGCGGCAAAGACTGTGGAAGGTGGGCAGATTGTATCCATCAGCCCGACCGAGAAAAGCGCCGGGGCTTTGGCTCGCAAAGCGAAATTGAGGCCATCAAAATAAGACAGAGTGTTAAACACAGTATCCAGTTTATGGCGATGATTCTTACAGAAGCGGGCAATTTCATTGTAAGGTTCTGTATCCACCATATCTACTGCGCGCCGAAAGTGGCACAAAAAAGGGACATCCGGCATGTTGATTGCCAGGTCGGGGACCAGGCCAGCGATTGCCAGTGAGATGCCGCCGCCCTGGCTGATACCAGTTACGGCCACTCGACTTGCATCAACCATTTTGTGAGACCTGGCAGCTTCCACGGCTCGCACTGCGTCGGTAAATACGCGCCGATAGTAATAAGTTTCGGGCTTGAGGATACCGCGCGTCATAAACCCGGGAATTTGTGGATTGCCGCCCTCCAACTCGGGGTCGGGTGTATCGCCGACCCGCCAGGTTGAACCTTGACCGCGCGTGTCCATGACCAGGTGTGCATAACCAGCATTGGCCCAGGTCAGCCACTCATGTGGCAGCCCACGCCCGCCACCATAACCAATATATTCGACCACGCAGGGCAGCGGGGCTTTGGTATCTTTTGGTAGGATCAGCCAACCTTTGATTGGCTGTCCGCCGAAGCCGTTGAATGTCACATCGAAAACTTCAACAAGTTTCAGCCCAGTTTCTACCGGTGTAAAGCGCGCATCAAGCTCAAATTGGCGTGCTTCAGCCAGGGTCTGGCTCCAAAAGCTGTCGAAATCTGCGGGCTCATGGCGGGTGGGCAGGTAGGTTTTAAGTTGGTCAAGCGGCAGGTCAAATAACATGTTATTTTCCTTTCCTATGCTTTCTCGGGGTAATCTGGTTTTTCCACGCGCAAGTACTAATTATGCGCATAATTGTCATTATGTTTCAAGATTTCATCAATTGCCCAAGCGACACCATCTTCATCATTCGAAGGGGCCACCCATGTTGCCACATCTTTTAATGCAGAAACTGCATTCGCCATGGCGATTGGCAGCCCAGCATATTGGAGCATCTGCAGGTCAATTCCTTGGTCGCCAATCGCGGCAATTTCGCTGGGTTGTAAACCTCGATGACCGGCCAGGGCTTGCAGGGCACTGCCTTTATTAACACCATCAGCGGTTAGATCGATGTACTGGATACCAGAATAAACTTGATGGATGGATGGACATTCAGCGCGGACGATTTTCTCTGCTTCGGCAAGTAGATGCGGATCAGCAGTGATCGTTGCCTTGAGTAAGGGCTGGTCAAAATCCTTTTCTGGCTGAAAGGAGCGCATACTTTTATCTGATTCTTTGACCGTCAGGGGATCCATGATTTCATTCATGGTATCCGGTCCGAACCAATACGGGGCATTGTCGTACGGATCAGCAATCAGCCCAGTTCCGTGTTCGCGCGTAAAGTTAATGACGTGCATCAGCTCTTCGTGTTCGTGGAATGTCCAGGCGTGGATTGTTTCACCATTAATGCCAGAGCGTAGCAGTGCCCCGGCTGAACAGATATACGGAAAATCCATATCAAGACTTTCCAGCGCAATTTCTGCGCCTCGGCGCCCACGGCCGGTTACGATGACCGGTTGAATATCATTCTTTTGGGCCAATAAAATTGCATTACGGACACGGGCTGTTATATTACGGTCAGAAGTGTACATGGTGCCATCTAGATCGATGGCGATTAGCTTGATCATTCATCATTCCTTAGATTCGAAATCTCCCAATCCTACCACAATGCGATGGCTAAAAAAGGCATAATTGCCAGGTATTTCCTGTTTTTGATATGGATTTGACCGGTTAGATTAAAGGAAATGGCTCTTTAAGAGATGCGTCGGGTATAATGATATATATGGAAGAACGCTTACAGAAAATTATGGCTCAGGCTGGGCTTGGTTCCCGGCGGGATTGTGAAGAATTTATTATTGCCGGGCGTGTTCGCGTCAACGGCCAATTGGCTGTGATTGGACAAAAGGCCGATACAGCCTCTGATACTGTCACGCTGGATGGTCGTATCATCAAACCAGCTGAGCAGAAAGTTTATGTTGCTTTGCATAAACCGCGCTATGTACTTTCGACGGTAGACGCCGAACAGGGTGATTCGCGCCAGACTGTGCGTGATCTTGTGCCGGTCAGCGAGCGTTTGTACCCGGTTGGGCGGCTGGATTTTGAGAGTGAAGGTCTGGTATTAATGACCAATGATGGTGAACTGGCGCAGAAATTGACGCATCCATCGCATGGGCATTCAAAAGAGTACCGGGTATTGCTGGCGCGCCAACCTGATACTGAGCAACTGGCTACCTGGCAGCGTGGGGTCGTGCTGGAAGACGGTTACAAGACCCAACGAACTGAAATTCGGATCGAGTCTCTGGCAGGTAAGGGCGCTTGGGTTCGGATCGTTATGCGTGAAGGCCGAAAGCGCCAGATCCGTGAGATCGGTGCCATTCTCGCTCTGCCAGTGGTACGCATCGTGCGTATTCGCATCGGTAATCTGTTATTGGGCGAGCTAAAGCCATCGGAATGGCGTTATCTGACACCGGTGGAGATCAAGGCTTTGAAGGAAGACCGGCCTGGTTTGGCGCCTTTTCCGAACATGACCAGAAAGTCACCTGAAAAATCTCATTCAAAACCCGTCAGGAGGGCACCCGGTCGTACGGGACCACCTTCTGGTAAAGAGAAATCCCAGGGTCGTACACCCCCACCGGATGGATCTGGTCGGGCACCCGTTCGCAGGGGACCACCTTCTGATAATGAGAAGGCCTCGGGCCGCACATCGCCGTCGGATGGATCTGGCAGAGCGCCTGTTCGCAGGGGACCCCCTTCTGCTAATGGGAAGGCTCCGGGCCGCACATCGCCGCCAGGTGGAACTGGTCGGGCGCCTGTTCGCAGGGGGCCGTCTTCTGATAATGAGAATTCTGCAGGCCGTTCATCTCCATCGGATGGAACTGGTAGGGCTCCCATTCGCAGGGGGCCGCCTTCTGGCAGTGGGAAGT
>JAPLGT010000162.1:0-1518 GCA_026390035.1 Chloroflexota bacterium | reverse complement strand
CGCCGCCAGGTGGAACTGGTCGGGCGCCTGTTCGCAGGGGGCCGTCTTCTGATAATGAGAATTCTGCAGGCCGTTCATCTCCATCGGATGGAACTGGTAGGGCTCCCATTCGCAGGGGGCCGCCTTCTGGCAGTGGGAAGTCCCCGGGCCGCACATCCTCATCGGATCGACCTGGCCAGGCACCTGGCCGCCCACGACCATCGGGTGGTAGAAGCAAACCAACCGAACGGCGCGAACGGCCCCAGGGTAGCCAGAAGCCCAAGATGCGAAAACCAAGATAAAAAACATAATAAATAAAAAGAGACGGCCTCATTTGAGACCGTCTCTTTTTTATTGTTATGAGCGTAGATCGACTATTTCTTTGACCACCGGAGTGATTGCTGCTTTGACTTCGTCCTGAGACATGCCTTTGACCTTGAAAGTAACGATTTTCAGGTTTGGTTGGTCACTGGTAAACTGCCCAAAGGCAATAAAATTACCTTTCTTTACAGCGATGGCCTCGGTGATATTGGCAAGTTCGCCCGGTTTGTCTTCGATCAATGCAGTTACGCGGACACCGGCTTCGCGTGCGCCAAGCAGCTCAAGGAACACTTTGAAAAGGTCGGTTTCGGTAATGATCCCGACGACATGACCATCGCGCATGACAGGCACACCGCCAATTTTATTATCGGCCATAATGCGAGCAGCTTGTTCGATCGGGGTATCTTCAGTGACAGATAAGACGTTACTTGTCATCACCTGCGAAACCGTGACCTTGCTGAGCAGGTAGTTCATTTCCCAAATGCTCAGTGTGGTTACTGGGGATGGAGATGCATTGAGCAGGTCTTTATCCGAAACAATCCCTGCCAGTTTGCCATCTTTGACAACCGGTGCGCGGCGGATGCGCTCTTTTTTCATTAAATTAAGAGCATCCGATATTGGCATGTCCGGGGAGATGGTGATTACAGGTTTTGACATTCGTTCGCCGACAAGCATTGCAGCCTCCTTGAATGAAAAAAATATTAAATGATTATATCGCCAAATTATCGGATTCGGCGCTTTACGTAAGCACCCTACCGCAGCCTGGTATGAACATGAAGACTGTCCATTCAACTTGTGCTTTTTCTCCAGTTTAGTTTCCGCTAACTGATAAGATAAAAAGCCGTGGTAATGGGTTCGAAACATGATAATCTTGTTTTGCGAAACACAAAATCATGCGAGAAACCCATTACCATGTTGAATCATACCATAGCAACCTTGACCACAGTTTGTCAGCACCTTCCAGTCGGCACCAACCTTGCAATGGTCCACTTTCAGTGGATGTTGATTAGCAGTCCGCTGTTACCCAATCGAGGAGCCATCATTCCGGCCTTGAAGTCAATTGGGTTGAGCGACGCAGAAACTCGGCGATCATGGGCTGCGTTTGGCTGTAGTGGGAGCATCCAAGAGTTATGTTCCGAGTTCGGTAGATATGTTCGGAAACTGCCCGAGTGGAAGGAGCGCCGATATGAAGGGTATCTTCCGATTATCGTCGATATA
>JAPLGT010000020.1:0-18606 GCA_026390035.1 Chloroflexota bacterium | reverse complement strand
GGGGGATAGGTTATCACCTAAAACTGGCACCGCCCGCGCATATTCTCACCAGCTCTTCGTTCTCGCTCTTTGGGCTTACCAGCCTGGTTCTGCCGCTCAGGCGATTCATAATCGCTGGTTTGCCCCGCCAGTGGAGTTTTGCGCCTGCTCCTGGCGCAAAACTCCACAAAAAAAACCCTCTTTCTCCCCCTTCCCGTTTTCGGGAAGGGGGCCGGGGGGGATAGGTTATCACCTAAAACTGGCACCGCCCGCGCATATTCTCACCAGCTCTTCGTTCTCGCTCTTTGGGCTTACCAGCCTGGTTCTGCCGCTCAAAAGTTGACGCCGTTGAGTTTATCGCCGCGCAGATAGGCCCAGAGTTTCTGTTCAGCGGGAGTGAGTTCATGGCGCAGTTCAATGGCAGGCCCCCTCCTAACCTCCCCCGATTGCGCTCCGCAAAGTACGCGGGCCGAAATCGGGGGAGGGACAAGACCAGACCGCCAGTGGAGTTTTTGCGCCAGGAACGGGCGCAAAACTCCACAAAAAAACTCTTTTCCCCCCCTTCCCGTTTTCGGGAAGGGGGCTAGGGGGATAGGTTATCGCCTAAAACTGGCACCCCGTGAGTAAATACATTTGTTATTTTGAACTTTTCAAATTAAGGCGTATCAATCCGCACAATCGTCGGGTTGGGTAAGCCGGCAATGCCGCTGTACGCAACACTGCCCAGGTAACGGGTAGCCGGAGCCAGACCGCTAAAGCTCAGGTTGATCGCACCGAGACTGCCGACAGTAGCCGCACTGGGAGCCGAGACACTCATACTGCCATCCGCCGTGCTGCCCAATACCCAGGCAAACAACGTAAAGTCGGATGGATTCGAAGTAGCAAACCCATCTACAACCACGGTGTAAGTTCCCGCAGCCGGATTTCTCAGGTTGACTTCTTCATCTGAAGTGCCACCACCGCTAGAACCAACCAGCGTGCTGCCCAGGAAAACCCGCAAATCGATATCGCTGCCGGCCGTTGCGGCATCATCAAAGAGCGAGAAGCGCGCATACGTCGAACCTGCCGGCACAACCACATTATAACCAAGCGATTCGTTATCTGAAACCGAACCGCTGAAGGTGCTGGCTGGCACCAGCCCGCGAGCTTCAGCCGCAAACGCACCGCTATAACCGAAGGTTACATTGTAACTAATAGCTGCGCCGTTGCCAGAAACTCGCGCCGGAGCTGCCATCGCCACCGGGCGAATGACGACCGGGATGCGAACGACATGGCCCTTGCTGCCGGTCCAGGTAATATAACCACCGGCATACGTGTTCAATGCCGCACCATTGGTGGTAAAGGTCACACTAAAACTCTTGCTCTGATCCTTTTCAAGCGTGATCGAGCTGGCACTTGGCACAACAGTCAGACCAGCCAGACCGGTATAAGAGAAGTTGTACTTCTCTTTTTCTCCGACGTTGGTGACTGTGCGCTTGATGGTTTGCATACCAGCCATATCGCCAATGGCGATCGAAGCAACGTTCATGTCACTCGGGTCGAGAGAGTAACCCGCGCCAGACAGGCTGCTGCAGTATGCCGGGCTGATATTGCTGGTAGCGCCGCACAGGAAAGCCAGCCAATCATTAAATCCGGAGTTATACACCAGGCCCGGGTCAGCCGCGCCATTAGGCCGGATGTGACCGGCACCCTGGCGGAAGATCACCAGTGGGTTGGTGTTGGGACCATCCAAAACATCGTAGGCCGAGGTCATCAGGGCCGACTTAATCATCATCGGTGACCATTTGGGATGCAGATCCTTCAACAGGGCAGCAATCCCGGCCACATGCGGAGCCGACATGGAAGTGCCGCTCAGCAGATCGAAATCACGACCAGCCACAGAAGGAGAAACTGCCGCCAAAATATCCTGCCCCGGAGCAATCACATCCGGTTTGAGCAGATCGCCGCCACCAGCCGCCAGCGGTCCGCGCGAAGAGAACGAAGCCGTAAATGGAGCCGGGTCAGTAAAGGTGAAAACAGCCGCCTTAATGCTCGCCGTCGCACCTGCACCGGCCGCATAAGCTTTAACCGCCGCGCGATCTGTGGACTGTAAGTGAACGGTAGGCACATAATGGAAATCTGCATTTAATGAGTTGACACTGGTGTTCAACAGGATCATACCCACGCCGCCGGCTTCTTGGACGGCCAGACTCTTGTCAACACGCGCATTCGATCCGCGATCACAAACCACAATCTTGCCAGCAACCAGGGCCGGATCCAACGCAAACGTTCCACCGTTGGTCGCCTTTGAAAAACACAGGCTGACCGCTGCAGCGCTCGCGCCAGCCGCACCAGCCGCAATCGAATCGATCAAGGGCGCGCTGACTGCCGAGGCCAGGGAAGCGCCGCTGTAGGTGGCTGCACCCAGGGTTACCGATCCGGTGCTGTTGCGATTATGCGTACCGGCTGCCACCGTCGTCACCCAGGGTCCCGGATGCGCCACTGTGCCCACGGTCGGGCCGCTGTTTCCGGCCGAAGCAGACACAAACACGCCCGCATCCGCCGCGTTCAGGAAAGCCACTTGAACCGGGTCCAGGAAATTGGTGCTGGAGCCGCTGACAGAGTAGTTAATCACATCCACCCCGTCTGCCACGGCCTGATCGATCGCCTGCACCAGGTCAGAAGTAAAACCACTGGCAGTCGAACCATCCTGCGTAGACCAGAGCGCTTTATACATTGAAATATAAGCATGCGGTGCGATACCGCTGATCTTACCAAAAGCCGCGGCCGGACCGGTGGCGATTACATTGTTATTTCCACCGGAAGTGGAGGAAGTATGCGTTCCATGGCCGTTATAGTCACGCGCCGAAAGGTATTCCCACGGTCGCGAAGCTGCAATGGCGGCATTACCACCCCAGGCGGCGTTGAAATATTGCGCGCCGATCAATTTCAGGTTGCACTGCGCGTTATCCAGGTTACACGCGGCAGTCCAATTGCGGGGAGCCTTATACTTCAATTCGGTCCCACGCTTTGTGCTATTGGTCCAGTTGCCGCGCGCATCCACCCGGTCGGCAAAGCTCAGGCTCTCGGGCCAGATACCCGAGTCAATGATGCCAATCACGACACCCTCACCTGCATGGCCAACACCTTCCAGCTGGTTCCATAAGCCCTTTTTCGCATCCAGACCCAGGAAGGTGGGTGTGGAGGAAGTGTCAATACTCTGGATTGAATCTGGGCTGACCTTCAAAACGCCGGCCACACTGGCCAGCTTCTGGGCACTATCCAGGCTCATTTTGGCTGCGAAACCGTTGAAGCTGTAGCCATAGTCATACAACTTCTCGCCACCGTCCACCTTGCCGAGCGCATCATCATGCTCGTCTTCCAGGTGCGCCACATAATTGGCAACGTTCGGGTTGCGAGGGTCTACCTTTTCACCATCCGCAGGCTTGGTGGCGCTAAAACCTTCAAGATCACCATCATAAGAAACTACGGGTGCGTGCAGCATTTGAACAATATAAACCCCGTTCGGGCTTTCATCCACCTGTTGCCCGTTACCAGAACCTGCTTTTTCGTCCGTGTTGGGCCCGGCATAGACCGGCGAAACCGCCGAAAACGCCAGTGACAGCATCATTACAATGGAAAGCAGATTAAAGACTTTGCGATTCATAAAAATTATCTCCTCTTTCGTTTTGGTTGGACCGATAAGATTAATTAACGTACGCTAACTCATTAAAATAAATCCCGATTTAGCCTTATTCACTACCCATTCATTTGCAGTTCTGGCGTCCAGCCTCCCGTCTGAAACAATCCATACAATTTCTGGCCAAATGCACCCTGTTTATATCAGACTAATCAGGTAGTAAATACTGGATAGTAATAAGTATAGCAAAAACTTATTAAATTGCAAGCGAAAAAATAAGTACTTTTTATCACAAAGCCCGCCTGAGTAAGTTAAGTCAGCATCTACCCCCTGCCCTCAGCTATCACGGAGTGGTTCATCTATCAGCCAGGGCGCAGATGCACCTCGCCAAAATGAATCGAACGCAGCTCCCCGCTCGCAGTCAGCACCCGCAAACTGCCATCCGACTCCAATCCCAGCAGTTCCACCTGCACCGGCAGCAGCGTACCCTGCCAGAGCAGCACCTTCTCACCCCGAAAAGCCAGCGCCGCCTGCCAGGCAGACAGAAAATCATGCGAAGCCAGGCGCGGGCGCAGCCTGCCAAGCTCATCCAGCAAATCGCGCAGCAGCTCAACCCGCCCAACTTCCATACCCATCTCAGCCTCAACACTAGTGGCCGGAAAATTCAACAACGCCTCGGGCGGCACAGCCGCGCGGCTGACATTGACACCCATACCCAGTACCAGGCTATCCACCTGTGCGCCCGTCCAAACCGCCTCCACCAGGATCCCTGCCACCTTTTTGCGCCGGATCAAGACATCATTGGGCCACTTAATCTGCGCATCCAACCCGCGCCGCCGCAGGGCACCCAAAAGCGCCAGCGCCCCCAACCCCGAAAACCTGCCAAAGTTTGCGCGCTCCAACGCATTGGGGCGCAGCACCAGGCTAAAAGCCAGGCCACAACCGGCCGGCGTATACCACCTGCGCCCATCACGCCCGCGCCCACTGCTCTGTTCATCCACCACCACCAGCGCAGAATCGCGCGCACCCTTGACCGCCCAGGCCAGGGCCTCGTCATTGCTGGAGCCAATTGAAGGGAAAAAACGTAAACCGCCCAACGCAAATTCACGCAGGGCGGCTTCAAGTTCAGCATAGTCCATAGATTATTGACCCAAAACGCTCCAGGGATTGATGAAACCACCGCCCGAGCGCACTTCAAAATGCAGATGCGCCCCAAACGAGTTACCAGTATTTCCAGAAGCGCCAATCACAGTCCCGGCGCCAACTCCCTGGCAAACAGCTACATTGATCTGGCTTAAGTGGCCATACAGGCTGGCATACCCATTACCATGATCAATCATAACCACATTGCCATAACCACCGTTATAACCGCTGGCAGCCCTGACCACCACACCCGCATCCGCCGCATAAACGGGCGCACCTTCACCCGCCGCAATATCAATACCCAGATGCCCGGCATAATAATCATTCCCAGAAAGGAAATGATTGCCAGCCGGCCAGATAAACGCACCGCTGCCCACCGGACCACCACCGCAGGCCGAACCTGCCACACCCGTCGTACCCGACTTGCCGCGCGCGATGGTTGGGATCAGCCACTGCTTGTATTCACGCGACCCGCCCGGGATCATGACCATCTGACCAGCCTTAAAGCTCGGGTTGGTCAGATCGATGTGGTTGCCCGGCCAGTTTAAGACATCATCCAGCCTGGCCTTGTATTGTCCAACGATAGCCGCCAGTTTATCGCCTTCCTTCCAGGTATAAAGAATGCCATCGGTGGGCGGCACATTCAATTCCTGTCCGGGCCGGATGCTATCCGGGCTGTCATTCAAGACATCGTAATTAGCCCACAGCAGGGTATCCGGCTTGATACTAAATTCCTTCGAAATGGCAAAGACCGAATCACCACGCGCCACGGTATGCTCAGAAACCGCATAACGCGGGCGCTCAGGGATATCTGTCTTCAGTTTAAGACCGCGCCCAATCGCCGGCAGGGATAAGATCGAAAGATTGCTGCCCGGCAGGCTGTTTACGGCGATCTGCGTCGTTGGCACAGCCCCAGCCGCCAGCGTTATCGCGGTCGGGGGCACAACCACAGCGCCAGATTGCCCCGACTGCAGCCGCAAAAAAGCGAACACAGCCGCTGCCACCACAACAAGCGCGGTAATTGCCCAACTGATCAGGTTAAATGTACGCGATGGTTTCATTTTTTCAACCCTATAAGTAAATGACCGGGAGCTGACCAGAAATCCTATCTACTCCCAGTGTTCAGCCATACGATTTTCTTACGAATGCCGAAATTGAGACGCGCTGAAAGCCAGGCTACCTGATCAACCAGCGCACAACCAACACGTTCTACAGCAGGCACGTATTCACACTCACGAGCTCTTCGTTCCAGCACTTAACCATCCTGGTACTGCTGCTCAGGCGATTACAAATCGATAGTTTGCACCTGCAAAAAGCTCTTTCGCACCACTTCCCATTTTTTGGGGAGTGGATGTTGAAGCGTCCCTCGGCCAAATAATAACATTTTATGTCATTATTTGGGGGCAAGGGGCTGGGGTATCGCCTATACCCGCATACCCGTCAGGTAATACGCAGGCACACCAGGGCTGCCCAGGCGGGTATAAACGCCCAGCGCTTACATGCTGTCGGTCAGCCTCTCCAGGAATTCCATATTATTGCGGGTCTTCGCCATGCGGTTGATAATCGCTTCGGTAGCCACCGACTGATCCATCCCAGCCCCGGAAGGCGGATTGGAAGTCATCTGCGAGTACATGCGGCGCATCGTCCAAACACGTTGCAAAATATCTGGCCCAAGCAGCAGTTCTTCACGCCGCGTGGATGAACGTTCCATATCGACTGCCGGGAAGGTGCGGCGCTCCTGCAGCTTGCGCGAGAGATGCAGCTCCATGTTGCCGGTGCCTTTGAATTCTTCATAAACAACATCATCCAGGCGCGAACCCGTATCCACCAGGCAAGTCGCGATGATGGTCAACGAGCCGCCTTCTTCCAGGTTGCGCGCCGCACCAAAGAAATGCTTGGGCGGGTACAACGCCGAGGGGTCCATACCACCGCTCAATGTGCGCCCTGAGGGATTGACAGTCAGGTTGTAGGCGCGTGCCAGGCGTGTGATCGAATCCATCAGGATGACCACATGCCGGCCAATTTCAACGATGCGTTTGGCGCGTTCCAGCGCAATTTCTGCGGTACGCACATGCGAGGTGACCGGTTCATCGAAAGTCGAGGCGATCACTTCGGCATCCACCGAGCGATCCATATCGGTGACTTCTTCCGGGCGTTCGCCGATCAGGGCTACCATTAAATGTACATCCGGATATTGGGTCGAAATCGCGTTGGCAATTTGCTTTAGAATGGTGGTCTTGCCGGCCTTTGGCGGCGAAACGATCAGCCCACGCTGCCCGCGTCCGATCGGCGCGATCAGGTTGATCATACGGGTCGCCAGGATGTCGCCTTTGGTTTCCAGGTCAAAACGGGTATCGGGGAAAATTGGGGTCAGGTTCTCAAATCGGGGCCGGCGGCGGGCTTCTTCTGGATCAACCCCATTCACACTTTCCACCTTCAGTAAACCCCAATGTCGTTCTGATTCGCGTGGAGCCCGGGCATGGCCCAGGATCAGATCTCCGGAGCGTAAATCGTAGCGGCGCAGCTGCGCCTGATAGACGTATACATCATCCTCCCCGATGCTATAACGGGCTGAGCGCAAAAAACCGATGCCCTCATCCATAATTTCGAGAATACCACCTCGGATTTCGAGACCCTCGCGGGCCGCTTCTTCCTGCCGCAAACGCAGCACCAGGGCTTCTTTTTTCATGCGAGCGGCGTTTTGGATTCCGAAATCCCTGGCTGCCATCAAACGCAGTTCAGCCAGAGGCTTGCTTTCTAGTTCCAGTATATTCATCATGTGGTTTTCTCTATTCAGTGAGTAATAATGGGGGGGAGGTTGGGTGGAAAAGAAAATACCTACCTCAAGCTATGAGGTAGAAAAATATTTACTTTTTGGAGACAAGGGAAATTTGCATTAAGGAATTGTTTTTGCCCGGCAAGGCCCCAAAACAACCGGGATCAAATTTTACCGTTCTGGGATTTCTATTATTATAGCATATTTTTTTACCTGCAAGCATTTTGAAGTGTGGGTTAAATACAAGTTAAGGCAATACCGCATAAGTTGCTTTTTTATATCTTTATCACCAACGTGGTTTCCAAGCTTTTACCGTTAATTAAGCCCGCAGGGAACCCCAATTGGACGCGGATTTTCGCGGATGTACGCGGAAAAACCAAAAGATTTTTGCTTTTTCCGCGCTTGTCGGCGCTCGTCCGCGTCCCAAAAGAATTCGAATAAGCAAGTTATGCTCCACTGCAAAAATAGTATTTACTCACAAGCTCCTCGTTCTAGCACTGAACCATCCTGGTTCTGCTGCTCGGGCGATTAAAAATCGCCGGTTTGCCCCACAAAAAAGCTCTTTCACCCCCTTCCCGTTTTCGGGAAGGGGGCAGGGGGATAGGTTATCGGGGCAAGCTCAAACTGGCACGCCGTGAGGTAATACGTTAAATAAAAAAAGTTAATAAAGCCATGCCAAAGAATAGCCGTTGACTGCTAAAATTAGTCAAATCTCAAGGAGAAATGTTGATGGTACCCTGGTTCAGGCACTGGTTGAAACCCCCAGTTTTTTGCGCACGAGCTGTTTGATGCGATGATGGCTTAGTGGTTTTCACAAGTTTCGAGTAAAACCTTGACGGTCATGTCGGGGGCAAAGTATTTTATATCAAATCTTGCTTGAAGGCCAATCATCATATTCCTGTATATTTATTTCGTCACCACCATGTTAATGAAGAGAGCTGGCTATTCTCTGCAATAATATTAGGCTATGACCGTTTAGCCACCAGCCCTTTCTGCATCAAATGCAGCATTCGGACACCATGGGATGGGTGGTTCGTAGGCTCATAATTCATCTATCATCACATCGATATTCAACTCAACCTGATGTTCCTACAATTCTAGCGTATGCCTTAATGCCTGGTCAACTCTTTGCATGGATATTTTCCCAATTACCCGGTCGATGGCCACATCGGTTACAGTAGCCAGGTTATCTGTAACCACAACAGAATCTGCCAACAACCCAGATTGCACCCCATCGGGTGTATTGAGAACTATCATTACCCGGCTGGGATGATTTGCGCGAAAAGTACGGCTGGTAATCATGGCCACTATGATCTGCGCTAAACCTGTATTCAAGTCGTTTGCCTGTACAATCAGTGCAGGGCGGGTTTTTGCTGTTCGTAGATCCGAATGTGGAAACAATACCAGGACAACATCACCGCGCTTAGGGTTTTCTTCGGGCAGCATCGTAGTTGTCATATAAGCTCATTTCAGGAGCATTCCAATCTTCACCAAATGTAGCAAGTTGGCCACGTAGTAATTTGGCCTGTTTTTTGTCAATGCCACGCTCGCGTAAATCAATGTCATTTTCGGTGAGGAAAGTGACGATCACCGGAGTTTCATCTCGAATCTCCATCGGCGGTTTCTCAATTTCGATTTTTCCCTTACGATAAACACCGTGCAAACTGGTTAGCATAAGCAACTCCTGTCTCTATCAATTATTATACTTCGGACTTGTCTCAGCCATCAAAGTATTGATGCAAAAGAGCAAAAATTGCATCCACCACCTTTTGACGAGTATTGACATCGTTAATTCCGGAGACAGCAATCGCTACTTCCAGCACGTCTGGAGATAACCCCAGTTCATCCGCGTGACTGGCGCGATCTACCTGCACATCGAAAAGATCAAGCGTAGGCCAGCCTGTCAATTTCAAGAACTCATTTGGATTGACCCCAAAGTGATCAGCCAACAAAAGTGTACATCATGTTGGGGCGTGTGCCTTTCACAAAACGAAATACCGCCTAATGGTCAAGCTTTGATGCCAGTGCCGCCTCGCGCATCGTCTCGTTGCGCCGTTTCATCAATTCTTGCAGGCGGGCAGTGAAAAGTGTATTTTCAAATTCTGCAGCTTTGCTGCGGCGAATTGCTTCTGCAAACGGGACGTTCATCCCTTACCTCCGGGTGAAAATTATCTGCAGTTTCAGGGTATGGTATTTACTCACGAGCTCCTCGTTCTAGCACTGAACCATCCTGGTTCTGCTGCTCGGGCGATAATAAATCGATGGTTTGCCCCGCAAAAAAACTCTTTCACCCCCTTCCCGTTTTTTGGAAGTGGCAGGGGGATGGGTTATCGGGGCAAGCCCAAACTGGCACGCCGTGAGGTAATACGTTAAATAAAAAAGTTAAATTAAGCCAGCCAAAAAATAGCCGTTGACTGCTATAATTAGTCAACTCTCAAGGAGAAATGTTGATGATAACCTTGTTCAGGCACTGGTTAAAGCCCCCAGTTTTCGATGGCGATCCACAGAAAACATTCCGCGCCAGCCTGCTCAATATTATGTTAATTGCTGCCTTGAGTCTAACAATCCTGGTCACAGTGGGGAATTTGTTCGATAAACAGACACCCATCCAAAACTTTTTCATTGACTTCCTTTTTCTTGTGACAATCTTGTTTTTTCGACATACAGTGTTTAAGGGCCGGATCAAGTTAGTCAGCAATGGATTACTTATCACCACCTTCATTTTAATAACCATCTCGCTTGCCAACGAAGGCTCGATCAGCAGCCCGACAGCTTCGAGTTTTATGTTTATTATGATCGCCAGTGGCATCCTATTTGATGCTAAAGGGGTAGTGCTCTTCACGCTTGGGTCCTCGCTGGCAGTCGGCCTGGTGGCCCTGGCACAAAATGCCGGGATGCTCTCTCCGCACAAGGACGCAGCCTCCCTGATTCAATGGTTTGTGTTGACGGTTATGTTTGGTGTGGCAGGCTGGATGGTGCTTATAACCCAGCACGCCATCCAAAAAGCCCTCCTGCAGACAGCAGTTGAAAATGAAGAACGCAAGCGCGGCGAGGCAGCCCTGCGTGCAGCGCTATCTGAAAAAGAAATTATCTTAAACGATCTGCAGACTTATCAGGTCGAACTGGAATGGCAGAACAGCGAACTGAGCCGGGTTCAGGCGGAATTGGAATTGTCGCGAGATCGTTATTTGGATCTGTATGACCTGGCGCCGGTCGGTTATTGCATCCTCGGTCAAAACGGGCTGATCCTGGATACCAACCTGACCGCCGCCACCCTGTTGGGGAACGTCCGCAGTAATCTGCTCGACAAACCCTTCAGCTTGTTCTGCGCCGAGCAATACCAGGATGTTTTCTATTTAAGCCATCGAAAACTGATTGCTTCGCGCGCCCAGCAAACCTGCGAGTTACAGATGCTCAAGCAGGATGGGACTGCCTTTTGGGTGGCGCTCGAAGCCATTTTCATACCGGGTGAAAACAATGTTTCATTAACCCGGGTGGTAATGAGCGACATTTCTGACCGGAAACAGGCAGAGGCTGATTTGAAAGCGAGCGAAGAAAGATTCCGGTTGATGTTCGAAAACCATCAGGCGGTCATGATGTTGGTCGAGCCAATCACCGGCCAAATTTTGGATGCGAACGTATCAGCCGCAGAATTCTATGGTTATCCCCGCCCAACCCTGCTGAGCAAAACTATCTTTGAAATAAATACATTGCCCATCGATCAGATAAAATTCGAAATGAGTCGAGCAGAGCAGGGAAAGACAAAATTCTTTGTCTTTCCCCACCGCTTGGCTAGTGGGGACGTTCGGCTGGTAGAAGTGCATTCATCGCCGCTGAACATCCGTGAGAAAAGGGTATTGTTTTCAATTGTTCACGACATCACCGAGCGCAAACGCCTGGAAGAACAGTTACAGCTTAAAGCCACAACTGACGAACTCACAGGCATTTATAATCGCCATCACTTTATGGAATCAGCAACCCAGGAGCTGAACCGCGCGCTTCGGCACAATCATCCGCTCACTGTTGCGATGATCGATCTTGATCATTTCAAACAGATCAACGACAGGTATGGACATGTGGCAGGTGATCAAGCGTTAATCGTGTTTTCCCAAATCATCCAAAAGGAAATCCGCAACATTGATGTATTTGCGCGCTATGGCGGTGATGAGTTTGTTTTGCTTTTTCCTGAGACGAATGCCGAACAAGCCAGAGATGTAATTGAGCGCGTTCGCCTGGCATTGACCGCACAGCCAATTGAGTTGGTCGGCAAGATGCTTTCGTTGACGCTCAGTTCTGGCATTGCTAGTTTGACGTATGAAAACGAAACTTTGGATGCGCTCTTGAGTCACGCCGATCAGGTGTTATATCGTGCCAAAGAAGCCGGGCGCAATCGGGTGGAAATCGCTTCGTAGGTGCAGACGGTGCGTCCGCCCCCCGCTTATAATACCCAGAGTCAACCCACAACCCCCCTGACATTCAGGGGGGTTGTGGGTTATAGCTTTGGCTATTCTCGAAGTTGAATCGAATATCTGGATAAGCTGCAATTGAGAACTCCCAATTTGACTGGGAACTCTCTTTTTTGTGTGCATCGTGAGATTATATTTCGCTCGGTTTTCATTCGAATGAAAACGAGCCTGTGGGGAAATCCCGGCAGGCCCATTCTCGAAAGCTGATGGTATCTTGAAATCGCCGGACAATGTTCGTCTTGCGGGTGAACCGAAAACGATGATCCGCAGTGTCTATGCCCCCATCTTTGGTACCGAATGCAGTATAACAATCTTACGTTTTCTTGTTCGATAAGGAGAAGTAAGATATGGATACCGTAACGATTTCATCAAAATATCAAATGGTCATACCACGCGAGATCCGTGAAAAATGGAATGTAAAGCCAGGGCAAAAAGTACGTTTGATTATCATTGGCAATCGCCTTGAAGTGGTTCCTGTGCGCGATATTAAGGAAGCGCGCGGGTTTTTGAAGGGCATGAGCAGTGAAATTGAACGCGACGAAGAGGATTGTGTATGAATGTGGTTGATTCTTCCGGTTGGTTGGAATATTTTACTGACGGGGAAAATGCGGGCTTTTTTGGTACCGCAATTGAGGCTGTTGATGAATTAATTATTCCCAGCATCAGCCTGTTTGAAGTTTTCAAACGGATACTTATTGAGAGAAATCGAGATGATGCACTTGAGGCGATTGCGCTGATGAAAGCTGGGGACGTGGTCGACCTGGATGATAACCTGGCTCTGGTTGCCGCTGAGCTTTCATTCGAATTGAAACTGCCCATGGCTGAGAGCATTATCCTCGCAACCGCCCGTGCCCGTGCGCATGCTGCAACACTTTGGACCCAGGATGCACATTTTAAAAATATTGATGGGGTGCGTTATATTGAAAAAAAGTCGTAAGGTTCACATCTATTCTCCGTATATACTGACAAGCTCTTCGTTTTTGGCACTGAACCAACCTGGTTCTGCTGCTCGGGCGAATAATAATCGCTGGTTTGCTCTGCAAAAAAGCTCTTTCACCCTCTTCCCGTTTTTGGGAAGGCGGCAGGGGGATGGGTTATCGGGGCAAGCCCAAACTGGCACCCCATGAGTAAATACGATAAATCGCTGAAAGACAGTAAGCGCGAGATTTTCGTGATGCGTCACTGACTTCAAGCCAACCGGCGCTCACCCATTCAATCAGTAGATCACGGTCTTTGTCAGGTATATCACCGCCAATTATTTTGCCAACAAAACGGGCTCTCATCAGATTAGTGGGAGACAATCAATCAACGCTATTCCGGACGTCAACGTTAAGCCACCATGCTGCACCACGCCAGTTTTTGGCAGCGCTTTTGCGCACTATTTTCCAATGAAACTGCGTGTCATTCGTCCATTCGGCACTTATTCGTGATAAAAACACCCACAAGAACCCCTCAAATTACTGCGCTTGTTACGCACAAGCCACCGGGACGGGACCCTGGATGGGTTTATTTTCCCTACTAATCTGGGAGAACCCGACTTTATATCTGCCTGCTGCACCACGCCAGTTTTTGGCAGGGCTTTTGCGCGCCGCTTTTCAAAGAAACTGCGTGTCATTCGTCCATTCGGCACTTATTCGTGATAAAAAAACACTCGCAAGAACCCCTCAAATTACTACGCTTGTTACGCACAAGCGGAGAACCCGACTTTATATCTGCCTGCTGCACCACGCCAGTTTTTGGCAGGGCTTTTGCGCGCCGCTTTTCAAAGAAACTGCGTGTCATTCGTCCATTCGGCCCTTATTCGTGATAAAAACACCCACAAGAACCCCTCAAATTACTGCGCTTGTTACGCACAACCCACCGGCAGCGCGAATTAATATTATGCCCCCACTAATCTGGAGAGAACCACAAAACGTTCACAAGGCAAATCTGCTTGCTAATATTCGCTGGTCAGCATCACGACAATACCGCGTTCAGGATATTCCGTCTTTTCGGCGTTCATGTGGATTTCATTCAAAGGAAAATCAGTCCAGGGAACCTTCTGTTCAATCAGCGTGTGTCCATTTCCGTCGCTGCAGGTTACAACCGTGCTGCCCTTTTTTACCGGTGGGATTTTTCGACTTGAGATTTTACCGCTGCCTTCTGTCATAGATTCCTGGGTAAATTCGCGCTTGGCAGGAATATCTTCGGCAGCCACAGTCAGTGTCCAGTACTGAAATTCACACTTACGCAGCTGCTTCGGTTGGTAGGATGCGATCACGTCCAGAAGCCAGTAGCATTCGGCATTTTTGCACAGGTACGCCACGCCATCTGTCAGCAGCAAATTGGCCCAGGAATATTTAATGCGGGTGGTGCTTTACGATGTAATCAACGCACACCAGGAAGGTGGTAGTGTCATTTTAGTCACCGCATAATGGGTCTGTTGAAGCCTGTCGACTTGTACCAAGTTGGGGCATAACGCAAACCTTTTAGCCAATTTCTGCAAAATAATAGGTCAAATTCAAATAACTCTTGGGTTTACCTTGTGCTATACTTAATTTATGATTGATACACTTGTCCGCATAAAACGCGCAATTTTGTCCGGTCATTACGCTTTCAGTGAAAAAGCCAGTTTGGAATTGGAAGCTGATGGTCTAACAGAATTGGACATTGTCGAATCCATCGTTAATGCCGTAGCTATTTATAAAACCATTCGTTCGCAAAGCCCATATCGAAAGCAGACCAGAGAATATTTGCACATCATCCAAAGCACGAACCTTGAAGGCCTAATGGTTTATTCTAAAGGCAAATTAGTTCAAGAAGCCGAATTTGAAACCTACTATTTTCTTATTTCATCAAAAAAGGCTGTATAAAATTATGAACAGTAAAATTTTTATTAAAACTTGCCCAACATGCGGAAGCGATAAAATTCAGTTAGTAGTAAAAGATGTCATCCGCAAATATCAAAATCAAACTTACACCGTACCGTCCGTGGAGTTTTATGTTTGTCCAAATTGCGCAGAAAAAGTATACGATAAGGCAGCTATTCAAAAAATTGAGGCATTTTCACCCGCTTATCAGCACAAACATGCTTTAGCCAATACCTAAAAACCTTGAAAAGGTTGGCAGCATTTCTAAAAAAATAAGAGTGCTGCTGGCACGAAGTCAGCTAACTTCACAGCCCAACGGTGGTTTTGTAAGCCAAATTCAGCCCCATTACCGGTGCCGTCCCCCGCTTGTAATATCCAGAGTAACCCACAAACCCCCTGAATGTCAGGGGGTTTGTGGGTATAGCTGTGATGCTCTATCGGCCCGCCCAGGCTAATTATTTCACCTCCGCGGGGGGTAGATTATCTTGAAATATCACCACGCGGTTGCGTCCGCTGTGCTTGGCCTCGTACAAAGCCGCATCAGCGTTCCTGAGCAGGTCATCGATATCGGCCATTCCATTCTCAAAAACAGCCGCACCCAGACTGATGGTGATGGGTATGGCTTCCCCGCCTGTTTCGAAAGGCGTATCCTGGATTAACTTTCGAACCCGTTCCGCCAGGACAGCTGCTTCGTCCTGACCCATGTTTGGCAGCAGCACGGCAAATTCCTCGCCGCCAATCCGTGCCAGGATATCAATCTCACGTAGACTGGATTTTAAAACCCCCGCCACATGCTGAAGCGCCCAATCCCCAACTTCATGGCCATAGTCATCATTAACCTTCTTAAACCAATCGATATCCAGCATCAAGAGCGACAGGGGTTCTTTATTGCGCATGACACGTTTGACCGCTTCGGTGCCTCGCAGCATAAAATAACGCCGGTTGAACAAATTGGTCAGGAAATCGGTCAAGGTCAGGTTTTCCAACTCGGTATTTAATAAACGTATCTTTTCTTCGGCGGCTTTGCGCGCACTGATATCCGTATGGGTACCCAACATCAGCAGTGGTTTGTTATCCTCAGTCCGCGTGATGACTTGACCGCGATCCTGAATCCAGACCCAATGCCCGTCCTTGTGCTTCATGCGCAGCTCGCATTCATAATAAAGCAATTTACCCATGAAATGGTGCGCAAACAATTCACCGGCTCGGATCACATCATTGGGATGGATCAGCATTTCCCAGGTTTTTAGGCTGGTGGGAACCAATTCAGCCAGCGAATATCCGAGCATCTGCGCCCAAATTTCGTTAAAAGTCATTTCGCCGGTCTGTACGTTCCATTCCCAGGTGCCTGCCTGCGTGCCTTCGATGGTACTCTCCAACTTCCAATGCGCATAACGCAGCGCTTCTTCAGCCAATTTTTGCGCGGTGATTTCCCAATTGGTTCCGAGCATCGAGAGCGGCTTGCCAGCCTGATCGCGCTGTACAAGCGCCAGGGCACGGATATCGTGAACACTGCCATCCGGCCAGACCACCCGGAATTCAGTGTCGAATTCTTTTTCTCCACGCCAGGCAGCCTGAATTTCATTGTCGCCGCGCTCGCGATCCTGTGGATGCAGTCCATGCTGCCAGGCGTCGTATGCACCGCTAAAGTCCTGCGAGGTGATACCGTATAAACGGTACATTTGATCATCCCAGATCAAACGGTCCTTGAGGATGTCGTATTCCCAGGTGCCCACTCCGCCCGTGCGCACAGCCAGCGATAAACGGGCGGCGGTCTGTGCCCGCGCTTCTTCAGCCTGCTTACGCGCGGAAATATCGGCCAGAACAGCATAAATGGCGGGCAAACCATCATACAGAATGGGAATACCCTGGGCTTCGGCAACTACAATGCTTCCATCCAGCCTGAGATATTGCAGCTCAGCCAACGGCGCCCCGACACCTTCATCAACTAATTTCTTCAAGCGGGCTTGCACTGTTTTATGGAAACTCGGGTGGATCCGATCATAGATCAGATTCCCGACCAGATCCTGCGCCGAGTTTGCGCCAAAAAACTTAATGGCGGCCGGGTTAACATAAATTATTTTCCCATCTCGATGCACAACAATCGAGTACGGCGCCCACTCCACCACGGCCCGGTAGCGCTCTTCGCTTTGCAGCAGCGCTTCTTCAACCTGTTTGCGCTCGCTGATATCCGTTTCGGTACCAAACATCAATAATGGCTTGCCATCATCAGAGTGAGTAAACACACGGCCACGATCCTGGATCCAAACCCAGTGCCCGTCCTTGTGTTTCATGCGCAGCTCGCAATCATAGTAGGGCAATTCACCTGTAAAATGGCGCTCCAACAATTCATCGGATCGGAGCAAATCATCGGGGTGAACCAGCATTTCCCAGGTCTTAATGCTGATGGGTATCAATTCGGCCAGCGAATATCCGGTATTCTGCGCCCATTGTTCGTTGAATATCATTTCCCCACTCTGGATATTCCATATCCAGGTGCCTGCCCGGGTACTTTCGATAATACTTCCCATCTGCAGTTGGGTGTCAGCCAATGCCTCTTCAGCCCGTTTTCGCTCGGTGATATCCAGCCCTTGCGCAATCGTGGCAAGCATTGTTTTTCCGTCTGGCTCATACAGCCTGGCAGAATTCCACAACAGCGTGCGAACTGAAGCGTCACGGTGCAGGATTTTGATCTCGACCGATTCCCCGCGCTCGCCGATCGAAGTCCTCTCAATCTGCGCCATCGTTTCGTCAACCAGGGCGGGTGGAAACAAAATCTGCAATGACTGCCCGAGCACATCCGCCTCAATCCGCCCAGTCAGGATTTCAAAGGTATGATTAAAGCGGGTGATGCAATGTTTCGGATCCCAAACGATAATCGCCGCATTGGCGTAGTTGATCAGATTTTCAAGATAAGCATTTGCAATCACCAGCTCAGCCGCCCGTTTGGCCTTCTCTTCATTTTGAAAAACCAGCTCCTGGTTGGCTATGGTTAATTCGGCCGCCCGTTTGGCTTTCTCTTTGTTTTGAAAAGCAAGCTCCTGGTTTTCCCACTGAACTTGTTCCGCCCGTTTTCGCTCGCTAATATCGCTGATCACAATCCAGGCTGCGATTGGCCTATCAGCACCTTTTTTTGAGTTCTCCAGAGCATCCGGCCTGATGGTGGCTTCCAGATGCGCCCAAAAATGTGTGCCGTCCTTTTTCAGCAGCTGCACATCCAGACTCAGCGGTTTGCCGGTCTCAAAGAGCCGCCTGCGAGCCAGCAAGTAAGCGGGCTGCTGGTCGGGGTGAATGAAGCGGTGAAATGGCTTCTTCAGGATACCTACTCGGGTTACCTCCAGCAAACTGACGGTAGTTAGATTTGTTTCGGTAACTACATCTTCTGTGCTGATAGTACAGTACCCCACCGGGGCCAGATCGTACAAATCGAAATAACGCGCCCGCTCAGCGTCCAATGCGGCCTGCGTCCGGCGCAGCTCCACATTCTGCATCTCCAGCTCAATTTGGTGGATCCGCAAATCTTCAAGGACGATTTCATGCCGGCGCACTTCTTCTTGCAAGACCAGTTCTAGATTGGTAGATGGTTGGTGTGTGCTTCCGGAGATGTCATGCATGATCAGGAAGAGTACTGGTTTGCCCTGCCAGACCAGGTTGGAAGAAAGCTCTTCGACAGTGCGTTCTGCCCCGCTGGCCAACCGCTGTTTGATCACAATCACGTTTTGCCCGTCGTCTTTTGTTTTTTGGCGCTCTGCGACCACCTGTTCGGCAGGTAGA
>JAPLGT010000130.1:0-18785 GCA_026390035.1 Chloroflexota bacterium | reverse complement strand
TTTTGAGACAGATCTGCCTGGCGAGCCAGGTCGAACAATAAAGACAAGGTTTTTTCAGTAATACGGTTCTTGGAATAATCGAACAGGATTTCTTCAAACCGTAAGGAAAAGCGTTCAAAGCGCTGGGGGTCCCGCGCGAAAAGGTCCTTTATCTGCACAGCCTCAATTTCGCGCTGATGCTGGTTCAATGCCTGCCAGGCTGGTAATTCTTCAAGACGGGGCATATATTTTCTCCTATGTGTTATTTGGGTTGCAAACCAGGTCATGCCTACCAACCCATCCCCTGTCCCTAAACCAAAAACACGGGGTGATGAGCTTTTTTGGGGAGGCAAACCATCGAATTTTAATCGCCTGAGCAGCAGAACCAGGATGGAATTATATCCGTGGTTATACCGAAAGACTTTGTTTACCACGCCAGCTGCCCCCAGGGGCCAGTGCGACAGGCTGCCCGATCGCTGCGGCTTCCACGCACACAAACTGGAGGTATCCCTGCGGTTCCATGTCAACCAGTTGGGCGCATTTCTCAGGGCCGGGATTCCAGATGACCACATCTGAAAATCCTTCGGCAGCAATGACCAGTTCCCGATCTGGTTCCTGCAGGTGAAGCTCGGATGGAGCATCCAAATAGATGCGGTCCAGTTCGCCCTGAAAGCCCAAACGGTCTGATGTTTCGAGTGCCTGAATGTCGCCATTCGCGGAGTCGCGATAAATCAATCCGTGCAAACCCGAAATACTGGTATCTGCGACAGCCATTACGCGCAGATAGGTATGCAAGGCTGCCGTGAATGTGAACGGGACGATATCCGTATTGGTAATCGCCAGCGCCATTTCCAACCGGTTCTTTTCAATTCGAACAGAATACTCAGCCAAGAATCGGTGCGGCCAGACCAGCCTAGTTGCATCATTCTCTGATAACCAGAAC
This sequence comes from Chloroflexota bacterium, assembly GCA_026390035.1. Classification (GTDB taxonomy): domain Bacteria; phylum Chloroflexota; class Anaerolineae; order Anaerolineales; family Villigracilaceae; genus UBA5195. Next base: position 17,863 of record JAPLGT010000130.1, on the reverse strand, counting down.
ACCGCGCTATCGCCAGTCAACCGGGCGAGCTCCCAGACGATGTTGCGCGCGAAACCATGCTTTGGCAAAACTCCCAATCCGGCAAACTGCGGGAAAACAACCGGTACTCCACCGCGGATGGCAGCTCCTGCTCGAAATTCTGCCTTCGGGCTGAGAAACAAGCGCTCATCACCAACCGCAGGCATCCATGAAAGTACGTGCGAGCCGTGTGGGCTAATCAACACGCTGCCACCATCTGTGCTATTTAACTGGATATTGTTTGCAGGGTAATTCACTGATCGGGATTCAATCGGCATCACAAACTCCTGATAGGGCCGGCGTAATAGCGCCTGCCCAACAAAATAATAGGAATTGTAACATCTTCAGGCTGGCTATGGACCGTCCCCCTGCCTCCAAACCGGCCGGTATTCCGATCAGTTGGAGAAGATGCTGTCGCAGAGCGTCTGGCAAATATCATCAACAGCAGCCTGGACTAAGGGGCTGACACTGCTGTAGGATTCATTTTGAACCGGTTGGATGCCCAGCAAATGCACACTGCATGAAAATTCAAGCGTCAGGTAGCGCGCCAGCATGGAGAGCGGCAGGCTGTGCGAGGAAGCACTCATCCCTGTGGTGGTCTCCCAGGGGATCCAGGAAACCTGGCCAGGGTCTGCATCCAATTGGGCCGCATCAACCATTAAGACAACCTGTGGCTGAAAGCGGCGCAGATCTGCGGTGATGTTTTCAGGAGCCTGTCCGGCTTCAATGATCAGTACATGACCAGCATCCACGCAGCTTTCCTGAGTACCCAGCCTGCGCGCCACCAACACTCCAGCGGCATCATCGCCATTAAATTCATTACCGATCCCGACGATAGCTACACGGGGTAGTTCACTGTTTGGCTGGTTGCTCTTCGGAAACAGGATCGGGAAGAGCGAGTTTTTCCAGGAAGGTTGCAATATCGTTTTCGTTTCCATAATAGACCTCAAAGGCTTCTTTTTTAATCGCAGCCAATTCCCAATCATCGTTGGACATACTCATGCATTTAAATTTGCAATTGGCCACGCACTGCCCACAATAAACACACCGATCGAGGTGGTATTTCAACACAAAACGCTTGGCGGCGCGGTCGAGGGTTACCAATTCGATGGCATTCGACGGGCAGTCCTTTGAACATAAGCAGCAGCCAGTGCAGGCTGACGGATTAAAAACCAGTTTGCCGCGAAAACGATCCGAGGTAGCCACCTTTTCAATCGGATAGATCTGGGTAGCAGGTTTTTTGAAAAACGACTCGAAAACATCCTTGAGCATTGTCCCAATTTTCATTGTACCCAGCCTTTCCATAGGATCATGAACAGGATTTGGGCAAGCACCAGAATAGCCCCAAAGCGCCACCACAAACCCACGGTCTGATCGATGCGCAAGCGGGTCAAAACGGATTGTAAAACCGACATGACCAGCAAAAGCGCAATCGTTTTGATCAGAAACGGTAGCACACCGCCAAGACCACCCAGGTAGAAGGAAGCCACCAGGGTCAGCCCGACGACAAGTTCCACGGATTTCCCCATATTGAAGATGGCCAGACCGCGGCCGCTGTAATCAGTGAGAGCGCCTGCCACAATTTCGGTCTCGGCTTCTGGTGCATCAAAGGGGGGTAGCTCAAGCTTGCCCATCAGGCCGATCAGGGCAACCAGGAAGCCCACTGGTTGGGTTAGAATGAGCCAGTTACTGGCGGCAAAGGTGTTGATCTCGCTGATCTGCCAGCTGCCCGCAGCCAGCGCGGGTCCGAGCAGTGCCAAAAGGAAAGGGCCTTCGTAAGCAAACATTTGCGTCAAGGCGCGAGTGGCACCGACCAGCGAGAAGCGGCTGCTGGTATTCCAACCCGCCAAACCAATCGACATAGTCAGCAGGCTCAACAGATACACAGTCACGATCAGGTCACCCGGAAAGCTGTGTGTCGGCGCCAGTCCAATCAATGGCACATACAGGCCGGCTGTCAGCGCCCCAGAAAGGGCTATGATGGGCAGGCCAAAAAATAGCACCAGATTAACCCCGCCCGGTTTGATCTGCTCTTTGGCAAACAGCTTGACCATATCTGCGAATGGCTGAAACCAACGTGGACCGATCCGGTTCTGGAAACGTGCCACCAGCTTGCGGTCAATCCATTCGTACAACATCCCAGTCAGGATAACCGTCAATCCGGCGGGAAATATCAGGAGGTTCAATAATGCGCTGAGTGTGTTCATCGTTTGTAATACTCGATTCCGTGCTGACGAAGCTGCTCCCAGGACCAGGTCTGGCGACCATCCGGACGGGCCACGGTGACCATGCGATCATTGCAAGAAAAACACGGGTCCATACCGGCAATCAGCATGGGTACATCGGCCAGCTGACGACCAACTGCCTTTTCCAGCACAGAAACCCAGTTGCACAGGCTGGGCGTACGCACATGAATGCGGGCGGGCGTCTCGCCACCATTGCTCTTGATGTAATAGAACAACTCGCCGCGTGGCGCCTCCATACGGGAAATCGTCTCGCCGGCTGGAATTTTACGTGGTACCCGCACAGAAAGCGCACCTTCTGGCAGGTTATCCACAATTGTGCGCATGGCGAAACACGATACGAGCAGTTCCTTCAAGCGTACAACGAAACGGGCTTCCAGATCTCCGCCGGTTTCAGTCACAGCACTGACCGGAAAGTGCAGATAGGCTCCATAAGGTGCTTCAACGCGCACATCCCGTACCAGGCCCGAAGCACGGGCAGTTGGGCCCAGCAAACCAAAATTTACGGCCTCATCAAAGGAAATTGTGCCAATTCCGCGGGTTCGGTTCAGAAACATGACATCGGTGGTGACAATTTCCAGATAATGGCGAATACGCGTCTCCAGGTAGGTCAGGCCATCTTTGATGGCTTTGGCTTGCACCGGACCAATCTCACATTTCACGCCACCCAGGACGTTGGCAGAATAGTTTACGCGGTTGCCGGTGATCTGCTCCAATAGATTCATGACCGTTTCGCGATCCCGCCATGAATACATGAACAACGTATCAAAACCGGCTTCATGGGCGGCCACACCCAGCCAAAGCAAGTGACTATGAACACGCTCCAGACCAGCCACCAGCTCGCGGATGGCCTGAGCCCGTGGCGGAACTTCCACCTGGGCCAGCTTTTCGACACCCATGCTGTACGCCATGGCATGCGTATGCGAACAAATCCCACAGACACGCTCAAACAAATATAAATTTTGATTCCAATTACGCGCTTCAGCCGCTTTCTCAATGCCGCGATGAGCATAACCAAGCCGCATACGCGCAGCGGTGACTATTTCTCCGTCAACAGTAAATTCGAAGTGACCGGGTTCCTTCAAAGCCGGATGCTGGGGACCGATTGGGACGACAAAGGTATTGCCACCGACAACGCCCACTTCCGGAAGCTCGTCTGCGCGGCGACCCTCAACCGGGGCGGCCTGTTCCTTGGTGAACTCAGCCCGCATAGGATAGACACCTTCGGGCCAATCGTCAGGCAGGAATAGACGATTATTGTTATTCAAACCAGTGACGCTAAAACCCAGCATTTCCTGCAATTCACGCTCAAAAAACGAGGCTGGCGGGATGATATCGGCAATACTGGGAATGACTGGCTGATTTTCCAGGCGCGGTTTCGCTCCCGGCGCCAATACTTCCACCACGGGGCGAGGTTGGCGAACCCGCAGGGTGGTGATGGCAGGTCCGTTACAAAAATGATAGAGAACCTCCAACTGCCCAGATTCTGGGCCAAGATCCAGCCCGGTGATGGCAGAAAGGTAACCCCAACCAGCAGTATGCATACAGCTGGTAGCTGCGCGCAAATCATCAACTTCTATGACAGCATCCAGGCGGGTAGTTTCTGGATGGCTGCTTTCCTTGTTCCAGGCTGCGAGCAGATTCTCGGCCTGTTGTAAGATTTGTTCAGTATTCATACAGCTGCCCCTTCCACAATTTCCGGTCGTTGGGCCGGCGGTCTTGAGCCACCCTGCAGGTGGGTTAACAAAAGAATAATGCCATCGATAACCGCCTCAGGGCGCGGGGGACAGCCGGGAATATACACGTCCACCGGGATGACTTCGTCCACCGAACCACCCACGTTGTAACAGCCTTCGAAAACTCCGCCAGAAATACTGCAAGAGCCAACCGAGATGACAAATTTCGGTTCCGGCATTTGCTGATAAGTGCGCAAGAGTCGCTCACGCGCCTGGCGGGTCACCGGGCCAGTCACCAGCAGCACATCGGCATGGCGCGGACTGCCCTGCAGCTTAATCCCAAAACGCTCGACGTCATAACGCGGGGTCAGGGTTGCCAGGATTTCGATATCACAGCCATTACATGACCCACTGTTGAAGTGTACAGCCCAAATTGAATTGAGCCGGGCCCAGGTGCGGACTTTTAAGGCGATCTGCTTCCATAAAGTTGTTTTTGAATCCATAACAGCCTACCTTTAACCCAATACCAGAGCCACCAAAACCAGGATCAATCCGAGCAGATAGGGCACAGCCGCTGGTGACAACCCGCTGCTGCCAATCATCAACACGCCCAGATGCAGGACTGCGAAAAACAGGGCAATCACAAAAAACTGGTGATACCCTGGCGCCGCCGGAATAGGATCGTTGGCTTCACCACTGGCATAGGTGTCAGACTTGAATTCAGTCTCAACCCCACTGGCTGAAAATAGACGTCCCATCCCAGAAGCAGCCGATACCACCAAAATATATATGAGGAACGCGATTAACGGAGCAAACAAGAAGTCTGTCATAGGTTAAATCCCGAAGATGCTGATCAAACGCTGCCCAGCGGGAACACTCAGCACATCTATCGAAGCGGGCAACAGACCAAGCGCAATTACCGCCAGGGCCAGTAAAACCAGGGGTGCCACGATCGTCCAGGGCAGCGGCTTGCCTGCCAAAACCTGGTCGGAGGGCGCCCGGCGGTACATTAAGTTGACCAACGGTGCATAATACCCCAACGACAGGACACTGTTCAGAGCCATAAACACCATCAAGGCCATGATCCACCCGTTTTGGGTGCTGAAACCGCCAACAAAAATCTGCCACTTTGACATAAAACCCGCCAGGGGTGGCAAACCACCCAGGCCGAGCAAGGCAATGCTCAAACACAAGGCCACCAGCGGATATTTCTGCGCGGTTCCGGCCAGATCGCTCACCTGTAGTGAATTGTGGCTGCCATTTTGCAGGTAAAGGCCATAGATCAGGGCGCCAACCGATAGGAAGGCCAGCCCCTTCATCAACATGTGAGTGAAAAGATGAAACATCGCGCCTTGGGCGCCAGCTTCGCCATGAGCATACAAGGCCACACCCAGCCCTACCAAAATGTAACCGATATGGCTCAAACTGGAGTAGGCCAGCATGCGCTTCACAACCGTCTGGCGCAGCGCCATCAGATTGCCGACCAGCATGTTAAGTGCCCCAAACCCTAAAAACAGGATCCGCCACTCTTGCGGCTGCATGACTGCCCCAAGCGCGCGCAGCATGGCGATCAAACCGACTTCGATCACCACTCCCGAAAGCATGGCACTGATCCCGCTGGGCGCCTGTGAATGCGCATCCGGCAACCAGGTATGCAAGGGCACCAGGGCCGCCTTAACACCGAACCCAGTGATGAAGAGAGCCGCCGCAGCCAGGGCGATCAGATGGTTGTCAGTCACCCATTCTGCAGCGTTTTTCTGTAAGACATTCAGATCGAGAGTCCCAGAATTTGCCAGCACCAACGCAATACCCATCAAAACCAGGACAGATCCCGTGGCGCTCTGCACCAAGTATTTCGCCCCGGCTTCAAGCGAAGCGGGCTGTTCTCGATAAAAAGCCACCAGAAGATAGGATGAGACTGCCATCCCTTCAAACCAGACCCACAGGTTAAACAGATCGGTTGCGCAGCCCAGCCCGATCATCAGACCAATCATGGCCAGCAGCATAGCATAGAATTTTTCTTCGCCAAGCTCGCCCGCCATATATGGGCCAGAGAAGAGCACAACCAGCGTCCCGAGGGTCAGCACCATGGCCGCCAAAAGCAGGCTGATGGCATCAGCCCGCAGCCAGATACTTTCGATTGCAAATTCAAGCTGCCCGCCTGCCAAAAAGGTGCGCATGGCAAGTACAAACGGCACCCAGGCCGCCAGCAGCGAAAGCAAAGCCAGGATCCGCACCAGCCCGGAACGACCGGCGCCATCCCGCGCCCCCAGCCGTCCGACCAGGTAGACCACTGGCGAACTGAACAGAGGGATTGCAAACATCCAGGTAAAACGGATCGAATCCATCATGCGCCCCATACCAGGATCGCCAGCAGCACCAAAAGGGTGCCGATGATCCCCAAAATATTCCAATTCAACTGGCCGGTCTGGGTTCCCTGCAAAGCCCTGGAGGCCTTTGTGATCAGTGCCAGAACCTGGCAGTTGAGCCATTCAAAACCGAAGCTGGAATTTACCAGGCTATCAAACCAGGCAACCGAAAGGCCGGTTTTGGAAAAGCGTTGAACGGTCACCCACAGACCGACGCCAACCAGAATTACGAACAAGGCCAGCCAGGTGGCCGGCGCAAACAGCACTTCTTCAGCCATCGCCAGTGTGGAGACTGGCTCAACTGCATGGAAGGGCAGGCTGCGCGCAAACAAACCAGCAAGCGGACCAGCAAACAGCCATGTAGTCAGCGTCCCAAAGGCCAACACACCGGTGGCAGTTCGAATGGCCACGCCACTGGCATGCACATGCAGATCTTCCCGTTCCGTGCCAAAGAAAACCAGCCATGTCATCCGAATGGTATAGAAGGCAGTCAGGCCCACGCCAAAGAGCATAAAACTTACGGCCCAGAGTGGACCATATTTAATCCCGGCTTCCAGAATAAGTTCCTTACTCCAAAAACCGTTAAAGACCGGCAGACCGGCCAACGCCAGCGCACCGATGATAAAGACATTGCGAATAAAGGGCATTTTCGTGCCCAGGCCACCCATCCTTTGCATATCACGAGTGCCCACGCTGTGGATAACAGCCCCAGCCGCCAGGAATAACAGAGCCTTAAAAACCGCATGACTGAGCAAGTGAAACTGACTGGCAAAGACACCACCCACCCCGATGGCGTAGACCATATACCCCAGCTGGCTGACTGTCGAATATGCCAATGCACGTTTAAGATCAGTAGCGGTCAGCGCCATCAGCCCGGCGATCAACGCTGAGAGTACACCCACCAGGGTGACTGCCAACGTCCAACCAGGTACCTGCTGAAAAGCCGGGTAGAAACGCACCAGCAAATAGACACCCGCATTGACCATCGTGGCCGCGTGGATCAGCGCACTGACCGGCGTCGGGGCTTCCATGGCATCTGGCAGCCAGGTATGAAAGGGGAACTGTGCAGATTTTGCAGCCGCCGCCAGTAAAAAACCATAAGCCGCCAACGCAAGCATTCCGGCAGGCAGCGTATCGGCAGCTCGTAGAACATCGCTCACTTGCAAGCTGCCCAGGCTGGCATAGATCACCAACGTGCCGGCCAGCAGCCCCACGCCGCCCACCTGGGTGATGATCAAAGCCTTGAGACCCCCGGCAACTGCCTTCGGGTCATCGTTATAGAACGAAATCAGGGCGTAGGAACACAAAGCGGTGATTTCCCAGAAGAAAAAAGTAAACAGCAGATTTCCGCTCAAGACCAGGCCGGTCATGGCACCGATGAAAAGCAGGACAAAAGTATAGTAACGACTCAACTGTGCTTCGCCACGCATGTAATCGACCGAAAAAAGCACCGCAAGCGAACCAATCACACAGGCAACCGCTGCGAGCACCGCTCCCAACCCATCCGCAACCAGCGTAAATTCGCCCAGCATGGCACCCAGCGGAAAACGCAGCGCCGGCTCGGGGCCTGCGAAGGCCAGCAGGATCAATGACAACAGTCCAACCAGCAGGCTAACTCCAACCGCCAGGGTGTGGTAAAGTTTTTCCCGCGATTTACCCGGCGAACCAGCACCTATCAGCCAGACGAGCATGGCGCCAAGCCAGGGTAAAGCGATCAAAAAGAATGAAAGGATACCTGCCATCTTAACCTCGCAGTGTCGAGATTCTGGTCACGTCCAGGGTGCCAAACCGGCGGCGAACCTGAACCGCAAGCGCCAAGCCCACGACTGCCACGACTGTATCGGCAACGATGACTGTGGTCGCCAGGCTTTGCCCCAGCCCCAGGTTAGCAGCTATCTTGCCAGCCAACACCAGCGCCAGCATGGCAGATTTAACCAATATTTGCAGCACCAGCACAATCTTGATCAGGTTACGAGTGATCAGCAAACCATACATGCCCACACCCAATAAACCAATTACCGTCAGTAGAACAACATTTAATGGTGAAATATTCACGAATGCACCTCGCCATGCTTGCCAGATGAGACTGTTCGCTCAGAAAGGATACCCAGCACACCCAGCACACCCGAAAAAATCAACGCAATCTGTATCCAGACATCCAGCACACGCTGCTGCCAGAGCACCAGCGTCAGAGAAAAAGAGGTTACATTTAATGAGGGCTCTACCAGCGGGAAAATCATGAAACCCGTCAAACCTGCGCAGCATAGCACCAGAATCACTGCCAGTGGTTTTGGGATCACCGAAAGTAAATCTGCGGCATCGTCACCAACCACGCTCAAAGCGTACACCAGCAAAACCGTCACCAGCCCGGCACCCACACTCAGTTCGATCACGGCAACCTGCTGGGCACCCATCAAGTATAAAATGACCGAGACGGACGCGCTCACGCATGCCAGGTATAAAATTGAGGATAGCAACTTATGTGCCAGCATAGCCCGGTAGGCGCAGAAAATCGCCGCCAGGCCAAGCATGATATAGAAAAGACTGTCCATTTTTTACTCCGCGATTTCTCTCAACCAGGGCGTCCCGGCTGGCAAACATTGGGACCGAGTATTATTTATTTCGACCCAGCCTACTTGCAGCCCTACTATCTGCCATAATAATCTCAACTTATAGATTACGTCTTATGACCAATTTCGTCATGTGCAAATTGTCATATTAATAATAATCCTTTTGTCCTATCTTTGTGAATTTTATCACAATTAATCAATCCAGCTTATTACGAACAAGCTGGTAGTGCAACAAATCAAATAAGAGCAGCTTGACGATGTCCCAGATTGAATGTAATATCACAGCGTGTTCGGTCCATACTATCAACCCAAAAAGGTGCAAAAATGACCCCAAGCGACTTCAACGGCTGGCCCACTTATATTCTGGAAAACAAGTTCTTGCGAATTGAAACCCTGGCAGCCTCAGCGCGGATCGTGCGCCTGATCCCGGCCGGTCACCCCAATTTATTCGCAGACCTGGGCAATAAGACACAACCCACCCCCTATGGCGATTTTTATTTTCACGGCGGGCATCGTTTCTGGCATTCACCCGAAGCCATGCCACGCTCGTACCTGCCAGATACTGACGGTGCAACCATCAGCGAAATTCCTGGCGGTGTGCGCATCGACCACCCAGCCGAACCCTGGACCCAAATTGCCAAAAGCATGGAAATCCGCTTGAACCCTGAGCGCCCACAGGTGATCCTGCGCCATGAACTGCGCAACGATGGGCCCTGGACCGTTGAACTAGCGCCCTGGGCGCTGACGATGATGCGGCAAGGAGGCGTGGGCATTTTCCCACAGCCACAGGGTAATGTTGATAGCGCCGGCCTGCTGGCCAATCGCCAAATTTCGGTCTGGCCCTATACCCACTTAAACGATCCGCGCCTGAACCTGCGTGATGATTGCATCCTGATCAGCGCCAGCCCAAGCCTACCGCCCATAAAAATTGGGTATTTCAACCCGCATGGTTGGCAGGCTTACTGGATTGATGGCCTGCTGTTTGTCAAACGTTACGAGTCCGTGCCTGGCGCCAACTATCCAGACGGTGGCTGTAATACAGAAACATACTGCAATCACGAATTCATCGAAATGGAAAGCCTTGGGCCGCTGGAAAAATTGGCACCAGGCGGCACCCTGATACACAATGAAACCTGGGAAATATACGAAAGCCTGGACCAACCTTTTATCCCAGCTGAAATCATTAATTTGCTATCCAGTTGATAACGCAAATTACCTCAGCCAGCCCTGGCAGCATGGTCATCAAGATCCGTTTCTGCGCTACCTTTTCAGGCAAGAACACACACTTGCTATTTTGATGCGGCCGCGCGAGTGTATTTTTCAAAGTCTTTAAGTCTTTGATATCTATATAACAGCGCGTTCCCCCATGGTCAGGAAACTCTGCTGGTGCTGGAACAACTGCTTCGCAAAAAGAATAAAAGATGTTTATCCTGCTGGTTTGGCGGAAAAATCGTCCGCCAAACCAGCGATTGTAGAGCAGCGGAGAGCGCTTGCCTTTCCTATCCGCCGCCAGCTGCTTTCCCCTTCGACAGGCGCTAGGCATGAATTTTAAGCTGCGCTTTTCGTAATATTTCCCAAAATGACTTCGATTCATGCGTCCATTCGGGTTTGTTCGTGATTAAAACCCAATGAACAGCCCATGAAATACCTACGGTGTGTTCCACGAGCCACAGGGCCTGCATATTCAATATCCGTTTCCCGCACTAATCTGGGCAGAAGCAGGAACCTGTCATCGCAACTACAAAACGTTTCACCTGGGAATTAACCCCTGGCGCGCCGAGAAAAGCTAAAAGCGATATAATATCTACTGTAATTATCCTATTATATGTTCCAACAAGATGAGGCTAGCACATGATTTCCAAACAAGTATATATTGGCACTGATAGCGGCGCGACCACTTCCAAAATTGGCGCGGTGTGGAGCGATGGTACAACCGTCTCAACCAGGCTGCTGCAGCGCCCAACCAATTCAGAACTTGGTCCCGATGCGGTTGTACACAGCTGGGTTGGAGCGGTTAATGAATATCTTGAGCAAAATGAATTGACCTGGGAACAGGTGGCGGGCGTTGGGCTGGCCATTCCTGGGCCATTCCTGCGTTATGGCGTGCTGGACCGAACGGCTAACATGCCGGCTACCTTCGAAGGTTGGGAAGTGCACAACGCCTACAGCAGCGCCCTGGCCAAAAATGCCGGTCGGGCTGTGCCCCTGGTTGTTGGCAACGATGGCAATTACGGCGGGGTCGCCGAAGCGCATCGCGTCCGCGGAAACTCTAACAGCACCGTTTTGATGCTGGCCCCCGGCTCTGGCCTGGGCGTGGCCTATATTGACCAGCATGGGCTGCCGCTGGATGGTGACACCCTGGCGGGAATGGAGGGCGGTCACATGCCGGCCCCCCTGCATATGCTCAACATCAAGCCGTATCCATGTGGTTGTGGCAAAGATTGGGGTTGCGTTGAAGTCTACACCACCATTTCTGGCCTGCCCTATTTGCTGGCAGAAAAGCTGGAACAATACCCCGATCATGCTCTGGCAAAATCCAGCGCGCCGATGAAAGAGAAAGTGCTTTCTTTGCGCGGTCTGGCCCAAGATGGTGACCCGCTGGCGGTGGAGATATTTGACTTCCAGGCTCGCGCCATGGGTTTCCATGTGGCCAACCTGGCCATGGCACTCGACCCAACATTTGTTGTAATTGGCGGCGGGTTGATGGATCCAGAAAACACCACCGAGGCTTTCCGCGAACGTTATCTAAAAATCCTGCGCGAAACAGCCCAGCCCTACCTGTGGTCGGCCCAACGCACGCACATGAGCGTGGTGCCAGCCACCCTGGGCGACCTTTCGCAGGCCATCGGGGCTGCCCTGGTAGCGCTTTACCAGAGCCGCTCATAACCCGTTGCACGCATGCATTAATCGCTTAACAAAAAGCAGCTCCCCCAGCCATTTTATCGGGCTGGGGGAGCTGCTTTTTTCATTCAGGTTATTCGCCTTTTGCGAGGGCAAGGATCTCTTTGCGATCATCCACGACCCTGACGAGTTTGCCATCGCGCATTTGCAAAACGCGATCGACATACTGCACCATGCGTAGGTCGTGAGTCACCATGATCCCGGCACGCTGATCTTCATGGATCAGAGCCGCAAAGGTCTTGACAACCTGATAGGCACGCTCGGTATCCAGGCTGGCGGTGGGCTCATCTGCCAGCACCACGGTGGGCGCGTGGATCAGGGCCCGGGCAATCGCTACGCGCTGCTGCTGCCCGCCAGACATCTGGTTTGGCAGGTTATTCAGACGATCTGCCAACCCCAATCTGGCAAGCAGCTCTTCAGATCGAATTTTTCCAGATTTATCCAGGCGACCATTCAAGCGCAGCATGAATTCAACATTCTCAAGCGCCGTCAGAAACGGAATGAGATTATTCGACTGAAAAGTAAAACCGATCTTCTCGCGCCGCAATCCAACCCGCTGCGATTCTGACATGCGAGCCAGATCGCGACCATCGATCAGAACCTGACCACTGGTCGGCGTCAAAAGCGCCGCCAGGATGGATAACATGGTGGTCTTACCGGAACCACTCGGCCCAACCAGGGCCACAAACTCGCCATGCTCCACGCCAAACGATACGCCATCCACGGCATTGATCACGCCGGAATCGCTATCGAAGGTCTTGATTACATCCCGTACTTCAAGTGCAATTGCGCTCATACTATGGGCCCCTACGAAAGACGTAATGCTTTGAGCGGCTCAATGCGGACCGCATAATAAACCGAAACCAGACCACCCAGCGGACCGATCGACAATAACGCCAGAATAGCCAGCGCGGAGGAAGTTCCATTAAAAGTCAGTGGCACCGTGGGCGGGAACCCAAGCGAAAACAGAAAGGTCAGAAGACCGCCAATCGCCACCCCGACGGCAGTAATCACGCTGATCTGAATGATCGACGCAAGCCCAACCACGAAATTCGAGGCCCCAATGGCCTTCAATACACCAATCTGGGGGACTTTTTGCAAGATCTGGATCTGAAAAAAGCCGCCAATCACCAGAACACCGATTAAAAGAGTGAAGAAGCCCTGGGTTTGAACAGTGCCCTGCTGAGCAGAGTAACCCGGTACGTTATTGATCGTCGTCGGGATATCAGCCACTTGAATATTCAGGACCCGTTCCTGCAACCGCTGCTGCATGGGCAGCATTTGGGTGGGGTCTGTCAACCTGACAATGATCACATTGATCGCGGGGGTCAAATTATCTATCTCAGCCGCAGACTTTGGACGCACGCGCTCCCAAACATAAGCCGGAATAAAAATGGACGGCTGGAACTGGAAGGCCTGCCCACGGGTTGTGCCGACCACTTTTAGATCGAAGAACTGATCCTTGGTACCCTGGGTCGAGCGAATGGTGATCATATCGCCCAGCTTGATGGTTGAGCGCTGCAAGACACGTTCGTCAATGATCACTTCGCGAGTCTGGTCAGTCAGAAAAGTGCGACCGGAAACCACAGCCGGCGTGCCAGGGCGATCAGTTTCGACACCCAGCATCGAGACTTTAAGCACTTTATCATCTGGCAGTAAAATGGCAGTATTGGCGACTGAAAGCGGTCCAGCATCGGCGACACCCTCCACCCGCCGGACCGCGCGCAGAGTGGTCTGGTCCAGTCGGCTGGCGCCGATAATAAAATCAGCCTTTTCCAGGAAAACCACCAGTTGTCCATCAACCCTGGAAAGATATTCGCGGTTGTTGGTTCCCAGGCCTTCGCCCAGGGCAGCAATAAAGAGAACCAAAAGAGTAATCAGCGCAATTACCATGCTGACAAGCAAGAAGCGACCACGGTTACGCCAGACCTCTTTCAAGGCCAGGTAATTAGATAGAAATATTTTTTTCATACTTTACTCGTGTTTAATCGGAGAATCGAGCGGGGTCGACCAATCCATCCCCATTACACCGCCCAGAAGCAATTCCACGGGAGGATGGTCGGCGATATCGTCGTAATAATAGGGCATGCGGATGCGTCCATCTGGCCCGATAATAAAAGTGGCAGACATCTGAAAAGCATCCTGCCCGGCAGGCGGCATTTCAGGTTTCCAGCCCTTTTCGGCTTCCAGGCGCTGGTTAGCTTTCATAACCCGCATCGACAAAATTGATTGGCGTAAAGTAGCCCGATCCAGACCATAAGCCTGGTAAGCCAGCCGCTCTGGATCTGCCAAGCATAAAACACCCGGCGCGCGCGCTGAACAAAATTTACGGGCCATTTCAGGGGTACCCTGGGTGACGACACCCAGAGAAAGACCCTTGGCTGCCAGCGCAGGTGTGAACTTCACCAACTGATCCAACATTTCCTTGCACTGCGGGCAGCCAAAATGGCGTGTAAAAGCCAGAATAAGCACTCTGCCCTGCCAGAGCGACGAAAGCCGGGTCGGCTTCGCATCCACACTCAACAATTCCATGTCTGGAGCAAGATCATTAAATTTGAGGTGTCGATTTTTTCCCATGGATTTATTTTACATTAAATCAATTGCAAAATCTATCAAAACAGAAAAACAAAACAAACCAGAAGACCAGCAGGGCCAATTGCTCACTTTTCAAGCCCGGCAGCAGCTTGTGTGACAATCGCCATTATGCCAGATCTAATTCTCCAGCGGCTTGTTCTCTTGCAAAATATGACCAAAGGCATACAGCGTCAGATAGATAAAGATGAAGAAGAGTGTATACAGTCCGATGAAGCCGATCGATTTTAGGCTCGGATCGGCCAACCAGGACCAGAGACTATCCGCGGTTTCGGCCGGGTCCTGTAGAATATCCCAACTGTTCAGACGGATAAAGCGGCCGACATATACCCCGGCACTCGAAAGGCCCGCCACAAAAAAGACGAATATCCACCCAAAGGCACGGTTGAACTCACGCCGGATGATCTCCTGCATCAGGTTGAGCGAAACAATCCCCAACAGCATCCCGGTCCATGAAAACCAGACCAGCATGATGACATCATACCAGAGCGGAGCCGCCGAGGGCACCTGGCTCAAATGCTGGAGATCGGTCAGAATATAGGGCGCATTTGGGAAAAAGATAAGCCACACAAATGCAAATACCGGGATGATCAGATAGACCAACCTGCGCCGCCAGGAAAGAATATAAGCCAGGTTGGCCAATACAAACGGGATCCAGGCCAGCACCAGGTTCCAGACCAGGCCAATATAACGGCGCGAATCGCTGTAAAAGACGCGCGCGATCACGAGCGAGATGCAGATGATCGAGGCGGCGCTGAGCAGAATAAAAACGCCGGCCTTGTATTTATGTTTCGCATAAATCTTCTCAATAATTTTGAGCATCATATCCCCAGATTTTACCAGACCAAATGTGTGCGCTTCCAGGCTGCCATTTCGCCATGCAGATCCAATCTGCGCGGCGAATGTCGAGAGCGCGGTTCAGTTTTTTTCGGAGATCGGATAAATCAGTCTACATTGCTTGCTTTTCAGTTATGACCTGCCCTCACCCCGGAGCCCTGATTGCCCTGCCAACCAAACTCATATTTTCTATCAGAAACCCCTTGGATGATCCCAGATACAAATCCTGGCATGTTCCGAAATTTTAACACACTCCAATATTGATCACGGCTTGACAGGATAAGCCAATAATCTTATAATTGAAAATGGTTTTCAATATCAATAAGAAGGAGCTTTGATGAAACAACCTATCTTCAAGACCATCTGCCTGCTGGCAGCAATCGTTCTCATTCTGCCAGCCTGCAGCGACCCAGCAAGCACGGCCCGCAACCAACCCGTCAGGGTGCTGGCTGTGGAAACATTCCTGGCAGATATCGCCCAAAACATCGCTGGCGAGCGCGTAAAAATCGAGACACTCATGCCGCTCGGGCTCGATCCGCACACATACCAACCCACCCCGCAAGATGTTGCGCGCATCGCCGAAAGCCAGCTGCTGATCGTCAACGGCGCGGGTTTCGAAGAGTGGCTCGCGAAAACGCTTGAAAACGCCGGCGGAAAACAGACCGTCATCGAAGCTGCCGCCGGGCTGAGCAGCCGAAAAGTCACCCAGGGCGAAATCCTGGACCCCGACCATGCCGGTGATCCACACTTCTGGCTTGACCCCAATCATGTGATCAAATATGCCGAAAACATCCGCGACGGGCTGATTGCAGCAGACCCGGATGGGAAAGCCATCTACACCCAAAACACGCTGCAATATATCGCCCAGCTTAAGGAACTCGATCAATGGATCCGGACCCAGGTCGCCCTGATCCCCTCCGAAAAACGCTTGCTGGTTACAAATCACGAATCATTTGGGTATTTTGCAGACCGGTACGGATTCACCATCACCGGCACGGTCATCCCCAGTACAAGCAGTGAAGCCTCACCTTCTGCGCAGCAAATGGCCGGGCTGATCGATCGCATCCGCCAGCAAAAAGTAAAAGCAATTTTTCTGGAAACCGGGGCTAACCCACAACTCGCCAACCAGATCGCCCAGGAAAGCGGGGCACAGGTGATTACCAACCTATATACGCACTCGATCACCGCACCGGATGGAGAAGCGCCCGGCTATATCGGCATGATGAAGCACAATGTGAACCTGTTGAGTGCCTTGCGCTGAGCCAGGCGCCCAGGTTCAGGCAGTTTCGCGGCCGGGGAGCAAACTCTTGTAGACGTCAACGATCTGAGCGGCAATAATTTCCCAGGCATAGCCGCGCGCATAATCAGCAGCCTGGGCACCCATCTGCGCGCGCAGGCTGGCATCCGCCATCAGCAAGGTCAGCTTGGCGCACAGGGCGTCACTATCACCATTGGGGACATGAAAGCCCGTCACGCCATCTTGCACCAGGAACGCCAGACCACCAACCTGCGAAGCGATCACCGGTGTGCCGCATGCCATAGCCTCCAGCGCCACCATGCCGAAAGATTCGTAGTGCGACGGCATCACCAGCAGCTCCGCGGCTGAATAATAATACGGCAGAGTATCCTGGCCGCGCTTACCCAAAAAAACGACCATGCGGTCCAGGCTGAGTTCGCCGCAGAGCGCCTGCAAGCGCGTCATTTCATGGCTCATAAGCTCCGGGCTGGCATTCGGATCGCCCCCGATGATGGCCAGGTAAGCCGGCTTATCCATTTCGCTCATGCGCATACAGGCCATGGCACGGATGAGAGTATCCACACCTTTGAGCGCTTCAATGCGCCCAACAAACAACACCAACCGGTCATCTTTTGGAATACCGATATACTCGCGGGCTTCATCCGCTGGAATTGGGTAGAAATGCCCGGTATCCACCCCAGGCGGAATGGTGACGATCTTTTTAAGATCAGCCTTATACAGCCAGAGCAATTGAGCTTGCTCGGCCTGGGTGGCAGCAATAATCCGATCGGCCTGCGCCAACACCTGGCGCTCACCATCCAGGCGGTAAGCGCCCTCCTTCTCAGCTTCACTGGTGGCGATCCGGTTCTTCATCTCGCCCAGGGTGTGGAACATGTGCACGACCGGCACCTGCCAGGCATCCGCCAGCATCCCAGCCGCGATCCCAGACATCCAGTAATGGCTATGGATCAGGTCATAATGCAGGCCTTTTTCAACAGCAAACTGCTTGATACCTTCCACAAATTGCGGGATGTGATCTGCGAGCTGACTCTTGGGCAAAGGCTGCTCCGGCCCGGCCGGGACATGCACCACGCGGTTGCCGTAGCCCAGATCATGCAGCACATGCGGCACATGCTCATCTTGCGAACGTGTAAAGACATCTACATGGATACCCAGGCGGCCCAGTGCGCGGGTAAGCTCGCGCACATAGACATTCATGCCGCCGGTATCCTTGCCACCCAGGGTGGCCAGAGGACAGGTATGGTAAGAAAGCATCGCAACACGGATCATGCTATCTATTTTACGCCTCTTATGAAATATTGCGAAAAACCCCTTAATCCTGTATAATCCGCCCGCTGGTAAATAAGCCACCATAGCTCAGTTGGTAGAGCAGACGATTCGTAATCGTCAGGTCAAGGGT
>JAPLGT010000224.1:0-4530 GCA_026390035.1 Chloroflexota bacterium | reverse complement strand
TGACAGGCGCAAGGTAAGGCCCGACAGTAATGAGAGGAAGATACACAAAGAAATAAAATTTTGCAGTTAAATCACCGAGAAGGGGAAAGAGCATTGGGGTCAGAAACAGACTGTCGGATATACCTATTAATATCATCAGCGTGAGCCCGTAAATTACCCACTTTGCTTGCTGGCGTTGGTTTGGATTTGAAACCCGGCGGTAACGGTAAACCTGGGCGAGCAGGCTGATGCCCATCAGGCTCATATAAATGTAAAAGAGAATATTTAAGTCCAAATTCCGGTCTATGTATAGAATGACTCCCCTGAACAAGACAAATACGGCAAAAGGGGCCACCAGCCAACGCGACCTGGCAGGGATAAAGCGGCCATCTGGAAAAGTAAAAAATATGATTTCGACCGCAACACTGGATATCAAAAAGAATAAGAAATACAAGAGACGCCAGCCTGGTTGGGCAACGGACAATCGAAAACCCCAACTAAACGAAGATAAAGCACCCGTCGTCATCGTTAAGGAAACTAATATTGCCATCCAATCGTCGGAACGACGCCAAAAAATCACATAACCGGCAATGAAAAAAAGAGTGCCGTAATGGACAGTATTGTATTAAAGTAAATTACATAAAAGTCGGGTGAAACCCCGATTTGTTTTAGGAGAATGATTTCTCTTTCCTCCAGAAATGTAAATGGTGTATCACCGGATCGGTAAATCATAGTAGCGATAGCGTAAACGAAAGTGAGAATGGCAATCCCCCACCAGGCCAGCCGGGCCAGGAGAAGATGCTTGCCATTCAGGCGTGTTGAAGCGGTGCTACTATTCAATTTGGCGTTCAGGCTCATGTTCTTTCTCCCATGCCCATTCCCAATATGAACTCGGCGGCAGTCGCTAAGCGGTCCTCGGGTTTTTTGGCCACAGCGCGTTGAAATTTAATACGAAATGAGGTAGGAGCGGGTGTCTCTGTCATCGAACCTATCATCCTGTCGTCTCTCTATTATGAGGCAGCTTTCCCTGTGATGACCCGATAAAGCATGGCCAGGGTGAGAGCTGCAACAAAAAAACTCGCGATGAATACAAGGTGCCAACTCAAGGCGATGCTTACGAGCAGCGGCGCGCCATAACTTGTGCCGCCCGCTTTGAGCAGGCTGACTCCCTGCGGCTGTCCACTCGAATCGCGCATTTGACAATCGCCCTCGTATACCGTGTGCGAAGAAGTGATCGTCGGGTCCAGTGGGGTGTAGCTGACATACGTCAGGCCCTTGGTTTCGGCATAGCGCTGGCAGGTTGGTTCCACGTAGGAGGTGATTGCCCACTGCAGCGCGAGCCAGGTAAACGCGCTTGCGGCGAATAAAATAACAATAATATTTACCCAATGTCTCAGTTTCATGGATACGCCTTTTTCATTCTCGTTATTATTTTTTCAACCGATATTTTTTCAAACAACGCGAATTTTCTACTTAATTCCTTCCATACGCTCAATGATACTTATCGCGTTCAGAACGCCATCTTCTGTCCGGATTTTCATCCCCAGCTCAGCCGCGCGTTGACGCATGGCAGTATTCGAGATTGCCTGATCGATGGCTTCGGTCAACCGGTCAACGGTCAGCTTTGAACGCGGGATTGGAGCGGGCCCGACGCCCAGCGCATGAACGCGCTTGCACCAAAATGGCTGGTCGAAATTGAATGGGATCACGATGGATGGTACGCCTGCTCTCAGACCTGCGGCGGTTGTGCCTGCGCCGCCGTGATGCACCACTGCTGCGCAGCGCGGGAAAAGCCAGTCGTGCGGGGTCGCGCCGATCATCATCACCGTGTCAGGCAGATCCTTTTTCTGCAGCCCGTCCCAGCCGGAAAACAGCAGCGCGCGTTGGTTCGTTTTCTTCAAGGCTTTGAGGACCAGGTCCGCCGTCTCTTGCGGGTTGCGGCTGCTCATGCTGCCAAACCCGATGTAGACCGGCGCGGGACCGGCCTGCAGAAAATCCAGCAGGGCCGCCGGCGGCGACCAGTCCTCGGACTGATCGAGAAACCAATAACCGGTGAGACGATTCTCGTCGCCCCAATCTGCTGGCGGGGGGACGACGGATGGACTAAAACCATACAGGGTTGGAAAACCTTGTGAGCCGCTGGGAAGGTAAGTTTCATTAAATGAAATGGGGGGTAAACCAAGTACTTTTTTTCGGGCCTGATTAAGAGTTGGACCAATCCCCAACCACAACATCTGCAGCATAAGCTCCCATGACAGCAGGTTGAATGCGCCCCCCAGGTTGGGAAAAGTTTGAGGGATTAAGAAGGTCGGAAAAGTTCTGGTGGGCGTGAATGGAACCAGGTGAGTCCGAATGTGCGGAATTTTCAGGTGATCTGCAAGCGCCATACCGATGTTCAAACTCACGCTGCCTGTGATCAGCAAATCCATTCCCTGGCAGGCTGCCAGCCCATCCTCTACCATTTCAATCAAGGCGCGTTGAGATTCTTTTTTGACGAGCCTGATCACTTTCAGGATATTCCCCTTCTCCAACAGTTCACGTACTTCGTCGCTCTCAAGGAACTCTTGTATATTCCCACGCAAGGGCGAAAATTCCAGTCCATGCGCTTTAACCAGCACTTCAAAATCTTGCATGGTCACCAGCCGTACAATGTGACCTGCCTTCGTTAAACCCTGTCCCAACGCGATATAGGGTTGAACATCTCCACGGGTTCCAACGGCAATAATGGCAATGCGCATACCGCACATCCTCTTGTGTTGTTGAATAAGCTGCAGATCAGCAATCAATCTACAAAACAAAGATAAGATTCATGGGAGATATTCAACCAGGACCGTTTATTGCAACCGGATTACTGCAGCCCGGCCTGGCGTGCTCGCACAATCGCCTGGGCGCGGTCGGCAACCTGTAGTTTACTGAAGATGCTGGTGATGTGATTGCGCACCGTCTTTGGGCTGAGCACCAGCTTCTGGGCGATCTCCTGGTTATTCTGCCCCTGCGAGATCAGTTTGAGCACTTCCAGCTCACGTTCGCTCAGCTCCGGAAAGGGTGTCTCCAGGTGTGGCGAGGCCAGCTGCGTGCTTAAATCCCTGAAATAATTCATCAACCGCGCCGCAATCGCCGGGCCAAACAATGCCTGGCCTTCGGCTACGGCCCGAATGACCGCCAGCATTTCACTCGGGTCGGCGCCTTTTAATAAATATCCACGCGCCCCGGCACGCATGGCAGCAAAAACCGAGGCGTCATCTTCCAGCATGGTCAGCATGATAATGCCAGTGTTTGGATATTTTGCCTGGATCTGCTGCGTAACCTGCATTCCATTAAGACCCGGCATATTAATGTCCATCAGGATAACATCGGGTTGAATGGTAGTGAATAATTCGAATGCCATCTGCCCATCGCCCGCTTCGGCAACGATTTCAATGTCATCCGTAATGGAAAGCAGGGCTTTCAGGCCTTCCCGGAAAAGCTTGTGGTCATCCGCGATCATCAATCGAATGGGGGGCATACATCCTCTCTCTTTCGGTCCAGGGATAGGTCAGGGCGATAATGGCAAGCGCGCCGTAATTTGCGTACCGCCAGGCTGGGCGGGTTCAATGGTAAATTGCCCGCCAATTTCTTCGGCGCGCTCGCGCATCGAACGCATCCCAACACCTGCGCGATACTCGCGTAGCAACCCCGCGCCATCGTCGCTGATCTGAATAACCAGGGTATTCTGATCGATCTCAAATTTTACAAGACAATGCTGAGCCTGCGCATGTCGTCTTGTATTTTGAATTGCTTCGAGCGCGATGCGGTATGCATTCACCTCAACCGCAGGCGGAAGGCCAGGCAGGCTGCCCGAAGGTGTGGAGAAATCAATGACCAGACTGGTATCATTGCGATCATCAACATGACTCACCAGGTCACGAATGGCTTCCACCAACCCGAGCTGGTCAAGCGCGGGCGGGCGCAAGCCGTGCACCAGGCGGCGTATGTCTGTAACAATTTGCTGGCTTTGTTGAATCATATCATCCATCAGCGATTCGGCTTTATCCGGTTTGGCGCGGATCAACTGGCGCGCAGCAGCCATCTTGAGACCCTGGCTGGCGAGGATTGGCCCCAGTTCATCGTGCAGATCGCGGCGAATGCGCAGGCGCTCTTCTTCCCGTTCGTTGACAATTTGCGCGCGCGAACGGATTAGCTCAGTGTTGAGCCGCACCGCCTGGGCCGTAGATCCAGCCTGTCGCGCGATGTTCTCAATCAGTTCCTGGTCCACGTGTGAAAATTCCTCCCCTGGGGCGCGGTGGGCAAGCTGCAAACTGCCGATCAATTCGCCTTGGTAGACCAGCGGAAAGGAAAGTAAATCCGGGGTGGGGGTGCCATGCGCAGCCGCCAGTTGTTCGACACCATTCGCATCCAACAGGATCGCGACATATGGGATTTTCAAGGTTTGACCAATGGTTCGGGCCAGCACCGGCAGAACCTGCTGCACACCCAGCGTGGTTTCGAGCGCACATGAAAGATGCGTCAACACGGCATAAGGATCATCCCGCTCACCATACATCAGCCGGT
>JAPLGT010000186.1:0-12494 GCA_026390035.1 Chloroflexota bacterium | reverse complement strand
GCACGCCACCCCTCCATCGGACAGGTGCGCGGCATCGGCATGATGATCGGTGTGGAATTTGTTAAGGACCGCGAAGGCAAAGAACCGGCCGAACAGCTGCGTGATTTGATCGTGCACAAAGCCTTTGAGCGCGGCCTGCTGTTGCTGGGCTGCTCCAAATCCGTCATCCGGATTGCCCCACCACTGAGCATGAGCAAATCCGAGTTGGACGAGGGTCTGCTGGTCCTCGAAGAAGCGATCAGCCTGGCTGAAAAAGAAATGGCGATTTAAGAACCTGTAAGTGAATAACCGCAGCCGATCCCAAAAAACGAATCGGCTGCGGTTATCAACCATGCCCCAGCAACTGCCCTGAGCACACAAACTGCAAAATTACGTTTTACACGTCAGCCCTGCCCAGCCCCTACGCCTCAAAGACAAGGGAGTTCTGGGTGGGATGGGATCGATTTTCGGACGGGAGTGTGGGCCGGTCAGTAACTCCATCTGGGCTCGCTAACAAACAAAACCGCGGGTAGCTTCTGACCTGGTAGAAGATACTCATACTGATTTATTCTGCGCGGACCGCTGCGTGGGCTAATCAAAGGTTTGCCCTGAGTAGCTTTTTGGAGCAGAGTAGTCAAAGTACGCAGTAATAATCCAACCAGGCCATAACAAAAGACGCCGTTCTCTTTTCAAGGAACGGCGTCTTTTGTTATGCTTTGCACCAGCCTCAAACCTGGCTTGCCAGTGCTCCACCGGCCAGCCAGCCGGTTGTCCATGCGTTTTGAAAGTTAAACCCACCGGTCAGGCCATCGATATCAAGAACTTCCCCGGCAAAAAACAGCCCTGGCACAATCCGACTTTGCATACTCTTAAAATCAACCTCGTCCAGCCGCACACCACCACAAGTCACGAATTCATCTTTAAAAATGCCCTTACCTTCAATCCGGTAACGACCACAGGTCAATTCCTCGGCCAGGCGACGCATAACTGGTTTGGAGATATCCGCCCAGTTTTGTTGTTCAGCAATTCCGACCGCATCGGTCAGGCGCTTCCACAGTCGAATCGGAATTTGGGCAAAGACCGGGTGAGCGGCGGGTTTTTTGCGGTTGTTTCCAGGAATTTCGCGATACTCTATCAGCCCTTCCAAAGCCTTCTCTGTGGATAATGGCTGCAACCAATTCACCACCAACCCGGCCTGATAACCACGCTCAAATAACCAGCGCGCACCCCAGGCCGAAAGCTTGAGTGCGGCCGGACCACTCAAGCCCCAGTGCGTAATCAGCAGTGGGCCCTGTTGCAGCGCGATGGAACCTTTCACAGCGCCAGTCTCATCTTCCAGGCGCAATCCGGCATGTTGAACAGATAGGCCGGCCAGTTCGTCAATGCGCTCATCTGTGATCTTAAATGTGAACAGCGAAGGCACAGGCGGCTCGATGCTATGACCAAGTCGCAAGATCAAGCCATGGCAGGACGACTCGCTGCCCGAGGCAAACAGGACCGAACGCGCCGAAAAAAGCGCTTCACGCTCCTGAGTATCCAAGCGCAGGTGCAAATGGAAGCGGGCCGGCTGATCTGCGACCGGCTGGCAGGGCTCGATATCAAGCAAACAGACCTGGTTCCAGATCTCCACTCCCGCGCGATTGGCCGCATCTTCCAGACAATCCACAATAGTTTTTGAAGAATCGCTGACCGGAAACATGCGCCCATCGGGCTCAGTTTTTAACGCTACACCGCGCTGTTCAAACCAGTTGACAGTATCGCGCGGCTGAAAACGGCTGAAAGGCCCGCGTAGAGCTGTCCCACCCCGTGGATAATACGTAACCAGCTGCGCCGGCTCAAAGCAGGCATGTGTCACATTGCAGCGCTCGCCGCCTGATATGATGACCTTGCCCAACGAGCGTCGCGCACGCTCGATAACCAACACCTTTAACGGTGTGCCCGCCTGGTTGGCAATTTCAGCGCAGCGAATCGCGGCAAAATATCCCGCGGGCCCGCCGCCGACAACGATCACATCCCAATACTCTTCCACTTCTGCATCAACCACTTTTCACCTCAACCTGGATAATTAATTCCAGCCCCTATTATAAATCAGCCTGTGCATAACTCGAGCGTTATGATGGCATTAACCATCTTCCAACAACGTTCTAACACACCTCGGACCGCCCGGTGATAAAATACCACTCTGTTAGGTAATTCCGGTTTCTTTGTACACATTGGCAAACCAAAATCGAAATCCATATGCTCCCTGATTTCCGCGTAAGACAACGCGACTACCTGCTAGAGATCACCCGCGCCATCACCCAGGAACTTGACCTTCAAAAAGTGATGAAGCGGATTTTACGCATCTCGATCGAAATGCTGGCCGGACAGGCTGGTCTGATTGCGCTCAAAGAAGCCCATTCCTGGCAGGTGGCCGCCGCCCAGGGCATACCGGCAGCTTTTCTACGTTATCTGGAGCCCCTGCTGGCAGAAGAGAGCGTTTCGACCCTGGATGTTGACGAACTCAACCGCATGTTAAAAGACCTGACCTATACTGCCAGCCAGGGATTGCTTAACGGTACAGCCATTTCGCTGGTCACGCACGGACAGGTGATCGGCGTTATTTTCATCTTTCGCTCGTACACCGATCTCTTTTCAACGAATGACCAGCAGCTCCTGCAATCCTTTGCTGACCAGGCCGCCATCGCTGTCTTCAATGCCCGGCTGTACAGCCAGGTCATTATTGAAAAACAGCGCCTGGATGCCCTGATCGATAGCGCCGCCGATGGCATTATCATTCTGAATGCCGATCACAGCATTGAGCGTGTCAACGGCGCCTTTGAACGGATTTGCGGTCAGACCGATGAACAGGTGCGCGGCAAACAACACGACCAGATCATCAATTGGGCCCGCAAACCAGATGGACTGACCCTGGAGCAGGCCGAAGCCAACGGCTGGCCTCTCACCACCAACGCCCACCTGTACGTGGAAGGCGACCTCAAACGCACCGAGCCGCCCAACGTGCCGGTCGGCATCACCTACGCACCGCTTTTGACCCCTGATGGGCAGGTTCGTAACATCATCGTTACTGTACGCGACATTACCCATTTTCGCAACGCTGATCAGATGAAGGCCACCTTCATCTCCATCGTCAGCCATGAGCTCAAAACACCAGTCGCATTGATCAAAGGCTATGCATCCACGCTGCGGCGGGATGATGCCCGTTGGGATAAGCACGTTATCCAGGATAGCCTGGCAGTCATCGAGGAAGAAGCCGACCACCTGACCCACATGATCGAGGACCTTCTGGATGCCTCGCGCCTGCAGGCTGGCGGGCTAAGCCTCAACCGCACGGATTTTTCCCTTTTTGGGCTGGCCGAGCGCCTGGTTGAACGTTTTCAGACTCAGACCAAAAAACATAAACTGGTGGTGGATTTCCCCGCGAATTTCCCAGTCATCCTGGGCGACGAGACCCGCATCGGGCAGGTTCTTTCCAACCTGATCTCCAACGCCATTAAATACTCCCCCAGGGGTGAGATCCGCATCAGCGGCGATATCCGCCCAGAACAGGTCATCATCACGGTCAGCGACGAAGGCCCTGGTATCGACCCCCACGACATGCCGCACATCTTCGACCGCTTCTACCGCGCAGATACTGCCGTGCGCAAAACCAAAGGCGCCGGGCTCGGGCTCTATCTGGCCCGCGCCATCGTCGAAGCGCATGGCGGACGGATCTGGATCGATCCACAGCACGGCGCCGGTGCGCGAATATGCTTCTCCCTTCCATTGGAAACTTTCAGGGTAAAATAGTACCCATTATCTCAGCCCAATCCTAATTTAGAAATCGGATATCACATGCCCCAAACTCAGATTTCCTGCCCACGCTGTCGCCAAATGATCCCTGCCCAGGTTGAACAGCTCTTCGATGTCAGCCACGATCCCGCCTCTAAACAGCGCCTGATCGGACGCGTCTCGAACTTTGTCCGCTGTCAGTATTGCGGATTTGAAGGTCCGCTTTCCACCCCCATTGTCTACCATGACAATGACAAGGAACTTCTGCTGACATATTTTCCAAGCGAACTGGGGCTGCCTGTCAATGAACAGGAAAAGCTGGTCGGCCCACTCATCAGCCAGGTCATGAACCGTCTGCCTGCTGAAAAAAGAAAAGGCTACCTGCTGCGCCCGCAAAGCTTTCTGACCTTCCAGACCATGATCGAAAAGATCCTGGAAAAAGACGGCGTAACCAGGGAAATGCTCGATGAACAACAGAAACGCCTGGCCCTGATCCAGCGCCTGCTGCAGATCACCACGCCGAATGTCCGCAGCGAAGTGATCCAACAAGAAGCAGCCCAGCTGGACGAAGCCTTCTTTGCATTGTTTAACCGGCTGACAGAAGCCGCGGCAGCCTCTGGGCAGCAGCAAACCGTGCAGGCCATGTCAGAATTACAGCAGGAACTGCTCGCCAATTCTGAATATGGCCGCAAACTGCAAGCCCAAATGGGCGAACTCGAATCAGCGGTCAAGTCGCTCCAAGAAGTGGGCCAGGGACTTACCCGCGAAAAACTGCTCGAAATTTTCATCGCCGCCCCCAGCGATGCCCGCGTTCGAGCCCTGGTCAGCCTGACCCGCAATGGTCTGGATTACGCCTTTTTCCAGATCATGACCGAGCAAATCGAAAAAAGCAGCGGAGAGGCCCGCAAGGCGCTCGAGGAACTGCGCGAAAAGATATTGGAATTTACGAATCAGCTCGACAAAGCCGCTGAAGAACAAATGAAGCAGGCTGACAAGATGATCGAAGCCTTGCTGAATGCGCCAGATATCGCCCAGGCCACCATCCAGAACCTGGCGAACTTCCAAAACGAAGTGGTTGTCCAGGTGCTGGAGACCAAGCTGCGTGATGCCCAGCAAAAACAGGACGCAGCGCGCATGCAAAAACTCCAGCAAATTGTTGCTGTCCTGCAACAAGCCAGCGCACCGCCCGAACTGGAGCTGGTCAACGAGCTGGTGGACGCCGCCGGAGATGATGCTTCGCTGGAAAAAGCCCTCAAGGCACACGAAAGCGAGATCACCGAAGAACTAACCGGCATACTCGCCTCGCTCATGCAGCAGGTGGAACAGCAAGGCCCCCAGGATGCCAATTCCGGGGAAATCATCAAACGTCTGGATAAGGTTTACCGCGCCATCTTAAAGCGCTCCATGCAGAAAAGCCTGGGAAAGTAGAAATTTACAAAACGGCGGTTGGGAAATCCCAACCGCCGTTTATTTTTTATCAGGTTTGAACACCATCAACGTTTAACGATTTGAAACAACTTAAACAGCTGTCATTATGGAGTGCACTTACTCAGCGCCCATATTTTTGAGCATCATACCATGCCCGCGCACCGTCACAATATAGCTGTTGCCCGGGTCCATCAGCGCCAAACGATCTCGCAGCCGGCGAATGAGCGCATCCAGGGCCTGGTCTGTCACCCCTGCTGACTGCTCATCACCCCAAACCGCCGAGACCAGGTCCTGGCGGGTCACAACTTTATCAACATTCTGGTACAGCACCCACAACAGCTGAAACTGCTGAGCCGAAAGCGGCGGGTTCATTTGCTTTTGATTGACCCACACCTGGCGCGCGCGCATATCCAGCATCAAACGTCCACTGCGCGCAGGTTCTGCATCCAAAGGCATGGTCGCATCCGAATTCAAAAATTGAAATTCCTGTGCAACCGCAATTTGCACCATATCGCCGTCCTGCAAAACCACCTGTCCTGAAAGCAGGCTGCCGTTATAGTGCGTTCCATTCTTACTGCCCAAATCCTCGAGCACGACACCGTTAGACCCGGGAGTCAGGCGCGCATGGTAACGCGAAACTTGCCGGTCTGGGATGACCACATCGCACCCAGATTCACGTCCCATAACCAGAGGATGATCAAGAGTCCAGCGTTCACCTTTAAGCGGGCCATTAATTGCAACAAGAATGGGGGCATCTTTTTCAGTCATGTTATTTTACGCATTATCCGTCACAGATAAAAGATGATAATCATCAAACGATTGGCCAATGCGCATACTCTCCTGTACGTTATAATATAGCAGAAAATATTCATTCTGTGCACAAAACGCCGAAATAAACTTTGCACAGCCTCCAAAAAACCTGAATAAGTCCTGGCTCAAGCCAGGGCTGCCACACATCGCGAGCTGATGATGCATTCTTCAGACGTGATGGAATAATTTATTAAGTCAGGAGAGAGTAAGATGCCAATCCCGCTTAATGCGGGGGAGGTCCTACGCGAACGGTATCGCGTCCAAGAGCGCATCGGCCAGGGTGGTATGGGTAACATCTACCTGGCAGATGATATGCGCCTCGAAGGACGCAAATGTGCGCTTAAGGAGGTCGAACACGACCGCAACCTCCCAGAAAAAATATTGCGCGAAGCCCGCGACCAATTTTTGCGCGAGGCTACTGTACTTGCGCGCCTGGACCACCCCAACCTGCCAAAAGTATCTGACTTTTTCTCCGAAGGAGAAAAAGACTATCTGGTTATGGATTTTGTTCCGGGCAAAGATCTGCGCACTCTCATCCTGGAGGCGAAAGCACGTAATGTCTTTTTAAGTGAACCGGATGTGCTGGATTGGGTTTCCCAGCTCGCTGACGCGCTCACGTATCTGCACCGCCAGCTGCCTCCCATCGTGCACCGAGACATTAAACCATCCAACCTGAAAATTACGCCTGACGGACTGCTCAAACTGGTCGATTTTGGACTGGTAAAAGTCCTTGCTCCCGATGAAGAAACCATCACCATTATTCAGGGTCAGGGAACCTTGCTTTATACGCCGCTCGAACAGTATGGTGGCTCTGAAAACCATACCGATGTCCGTTCAGATATCTATGCCTTTGGCGCAACCCTTTACCACCTGCTAACCTGCCAGGCGCCTGTTGACGCCCGCCAGCGCTTCCTGCAGCCCGAGAACCAGGTTGCGCCTCATCGCATCAACCCGGCGGTCAGCATGCGCACAGAAAAAGCTATCCTGTGGGCCATGGAACTGCACCCTGACCAGCGGCCAGATTCGATCGATTCCTTTCGCCAGTACCTTTTTGGAACCAAGGAACTGCCAACCAGGCCCATGTCGCGCCCGGCACGGATGCGCACACTGGATGCTTTACTGGAACCACCCGAGAGTGTCTTGTTCGGCATCTCGGCTATATTACTGTTATTAAGCCTGCTTACCACTTTCGGCCGCTAAACGCCAAAACCAGCCGATCGCAAAACCTGCACCCTGGCCGGTCAACACAGCTTGTAAAAACGCCGGCAGACCGCGCCCATCCAACCACAAGTCTCCCCACGGAAATCCCAAAGCCAGGTAATTGTAAGCAAATAATCCGCCGGCCAGCACCAACAGCGCCCAGCGGACAGCCCAGCGCGCATCCACCATCTGGCTCGCGAGCCAATAAGTTAATCCCATCCCGGCAATCATGACCAAAAACACCAAAAGCCAGCCAAAAAAGGTTGGGTAACCTTTGGTTGTGACCAATGGTGAAACTTCCGGTGTAGGTGTGGGCGCGGGCGCGGTGGCGGTGGCGGTTGGCTCTGGTGTCACCGGTCCGGCTGTGGGCGTGATGATAATGATAGTGGCGCCTTCTTTGTTCACGTCCAACTGGATGGTATCCGAGGCACGAGCAGGTTCGCTGGCAACCCGGATTTCAATCAAACCTGGCCGGTCGAGCCGAAAAGCCGCCACGGCCACACCCTGGCTCGTGACAGTTTCCACCTGTTGGAAAAGACCGCTCTCGCCCTGCGACAGGGTGAAGCGGACCGGGGTCCCATCCGGCACCTGGTTCTGGTTGTGATCGATGATCAAGCCGGTGCGCAGGGAGATCGTATCCCCCACTCGAAACAAGGGTTCCAGCAACGGTTCGGGCGTCAGGGTAGGCTCATCTGTCGATGTAGGGCGGGATGTCTTCGCAGGGGTTGCCGTCAGGTTTTCTTCGGGCAGAGGTGGTGCTTTGGGTAAATCCAGGCTGAGCGATATAACCTGATTAGGATCTGGTGTTGTGGCAGAGATCAAATCATATCCAATACCAGAAACCGAAACCGGCAGAGAGCCGGATGCAGAAATTTCTTGAAATAGCAGCCTCGCAGCTACATTTACAAACGGGGCAGATTCTGCATACAAACCATAATAGGCCGTCAATTTAGAAATATCGGTCGCGTCCAGATAATAAGGGGCGCTAAATGAAAATAAGATCACCTTTTTAGTGTTTACCAGGCTCTGTTTTTCAGAAAGAAAACGCCTGAGAGTGAACATCTGTGGCGACCCGTCCGGAAGATCCAGGCTGGAGATGACGATAAAGCTTGCGCGCCCCAGGGCGTTCAGCATATCAGCCGTGGGCGATTTATTGTCCAATAAAAGGTTAAGGTCGTCAAACGAAAAAGACGAAAGATGGCTGAGTGTCGCCAACCCGCTGGCAGATGGGCCATACAAACGCTGCACTTCACTGCGCAGGGCATCTTTTGCCAGGAGGGGTTTATCTAGACAGGTGGAACACTGCCGGGCGGTGCGCTCGTCAGTGATGAATACGATGTAATCGTACAGGTTTGGCGGTTCAGGCAACAGGGTGGCAAGATCAGCAGGTGATGGACTGATGAGCACGGCAGCCTGGCGCGCAATCGCAAACACCTGTGCGGTGTCTGCTTCTGCAGTGTCGGTGCTCAACCCAACCGGAGCCACGTTTGGCCAATTGAAGGCAGGGTACAGGCGATACTTGGCATTCAAAATCCGCAGAACCGACTCATCCACCCGACTTGCAAAGGCTGTGTCTTCCTGGTAACGCTGGGTGAAAAATTCAAGTGTGCGGGTTAAGCTGGTGTAAGTATCAGGCGCATCCGAAGAAATAATCTCTCCCATGTAAAGCAGGTCATTGCCTGCCAGGAAGGCATCTCGGGCAACCAGGCGCGCTGAGAAGCTCTTTAGATCCGGATCATAAAAACGACGCACTGCCTGGGTTCCCAGGTTATCACTGACAATCAGGCCACCAGCCTGGCGCCAGCTGGCCAGGGCAGGCAGCGCCAGAACCTGGCTAAGCGCCTGCTGGTCAAAGCTGATCGGGCGGGTGGTTGCGCGAATGTTACCCTGAAAGCCCTGGTAACGGATATGCGAGACCAGCAGACCATCGGTAGTCTCAGCCTGCCTGGCAGCATTGCCAGTCACAGCAAAAAACGGAGCAAGCTCAATCGACTTGAGTTCATCCAACGAGCGCCGCACGGTGGGTATTTCCAGGTCGGCGGGCCGGTCTGAGCCACCGCGCCCGGGGAAATGTTTGGCAATCACAGCCAGGTGCCCATTGGCTCCGGTATGCAAACCGGAAATAAAGGAGCGCGCCATTTCGCTTACCCAATACGGATCGCCACCAAAAACCCTGGTATTCATGTCTGTGCTGACAGCCGGATCTGGCAAGGTCAGTACATCCAACGAAAGGCCGAGATATAAATTGAAACCGAGCGTTGAAAGCTCGCGCCCCATTACCAGCCCGGCTTGTTCAGCCAGCCCGCGATCCCAGGTCGCGCCAATGGCCATCTGGTCCGGAATGGGGGTCAGTCCGCTCAAGATCTGGTCATTGGGTGCACCGCCACCTTCCTGCGAAATACCAACAAAGAGCGGAATGTAAGCATGCGAAGATGAATTTGCAGTCGGATTATCAGCACTGCTAATTTCTGTCTTTTGGAGCGCCGTGATCAGGTTGTAGGCTTCCTGCGTGGAGTTATCAGCCACAAAATTATCGTTGGCCGCGGTCAGGACGACTCCACCAA
Organism: Chloroflexota bacterium; assembly: GCA_026390035.1. Taxonomy (GTDB): domain Bacteria; phylum Chloroflexota; class Anaerolineae; order Anaerolineales; family Villigracilaceae; genus UBA5195. Next base: position 2,742 of record JAPLGT010000186.1, on the reverse strand, counting down.
CGTGCTGATTGACAATCAAGTCATAGATTTGGGATTGTTCACTTACATCAGTGCCGGTAAAGCTTACCAGGAACAACTGTCCGACTTTTTCTTCGGGCGTCAGGCGTTGCAAAAGTTCAACGGCGGGCTCGCCAGACTGGGCAGATACGGACACAGGAGAAATCAGGCCAGCCAGAATGCACAATAGGCTCAGGATGGTCAAGCCCACAGAAAACGGGGCATACCTTCGCAAGCACACAGACACAAGCTTTTTTATGAAAAAACGCGCTAATTTGAACGGGGAAATATTTCTGGTCATTGGCATCATACTGCTGAAAAGCCTAAACCTGGCTCATGCTGGTCATTTAAAATTCTTAAGTGCAACCAACGGGTCATCCGAGAAAATACCATCCACAGCGCAGTTGCGCAGGCGCAGCATTTCAGCCGGATCGTTAACCGTCCAGACATGCACACGCCGGCCCAGGGCATGCAAACGCTGAACAAGATCCGCGTTAACATCGGAAGAATAAGGGTGTTCAGCTTCCAGGCGCATAAATCTGGCAGCCGCCCTTTGCAGCCACCCCTGGCGACCTTCCAGGATTAATTGACCACAAGGAACATCGGGAAGCAGGCGTTGGGCTGCCCTCAAGTTGGCAAAATTGAACGAAGAAAAAATGACACGATCCAACAAGCCATGCTTCTTAACCAAAGGCACAACTTCCTTAACCAACCCATCAAAGGGTGTGGCGTAGTTGGTTAGCTCAATATTGATATAGACTTTTTTCCCCACTGTTTCCAGGACTTCATCGAGCAACGGGATTTTCTCATTATGATATTCGCAAGCTTTCCAGGAACCCGCATCGAGTTCGCGCAAAGCTGCAAGTGGCAGATTGGCAACCGAGCCTGTGCCGTTGGTTGTACGATCCAGGGTTTGATCGTGCAGGATGATCACCTGGCGATCTAAACTCAACTTGACATCAAACTCAATGGCAGGCGCCCCCAACCGGATAGCCAGCTCAAAGGCTGCCATGGTATTTTCGGGGGCATGCGCCGAAGCGCCGCGATGGGCAAAAATAATCGGAGTAGGAATGTGCATGAGCATGGCAATGAAATTCCGCACTACCTGAATAGTGCGGATAATATCTCCAATAAAATAAATTAATTAAATTTCAACGAAATATGATTGTGCAGCCAAATCTAAAAGTTCGCGGGTCATGGCAGGTTCCAAACCACGGTATCGGGCAATATCGATGATCTGATCACACAGATCGCGTGGGTGTGAGGCGCGCATTTTGCGGTTACGCTTGATATACCATTCCTGCAGCAGGTAAGCCAGACCCTGATCATTATAAGTCACCTTTTTTGCTTCGGCTACGCGCTGGAAAATCTGGCGAAATTCTTCAAAGGAAGGGTCGCCAATTTCAATTTTATGACGCAAACGCCTCAAAAAAGCTTCATCAACCAGATCGCGGGGCGGCAGGTTGGTGGAAAAGACCACCAGAACATCAAATGGGATTTCGATCTTGCGACCGGTATGCAAGGTCAAAAAATCAACACGGTTTTCCAATGGCACAATCCAGCGGTTGAGCAGATCACGAGGGCGCACCTGCTGACGACCGAAATCATCAATCAGTAAAATACCACCGTTGGCCTTCACCTGGAAAGGTGCTTCATAGAATTTGGAAGTATCATTAAAAACCAGGTCAAGACCAGCCAGGGTCAACTCGCCGCCAACCACGATGAAAGGCCGGCGAATATGGATCCAGCGTGGATCACGCCTCTGGGATGCCCGCAGTCCACCCGTGCCCTCCTCGGTGGGGTCTTCTTCCGGGGCACGCTGATGGTTAACCGAATCATACAGCTTGATAACCTGCCCGTCTACAAACAAGGCATACGGGATATACATATCCTGCTGGAGGATCATGCTGCCAAAAGCTCGCGCCACACTGGTCTTCCCGTTTCCGGGAGGCCCATACAGAAAGATGGATGTACCTGAATTGAGTGCCGGGCCAAGCTGCTCAAAAGTCACATTTGAAAGAACCAGCTGCGCCAACAGCTGGCGCATGTGGCGTTGGGTCACTACCACGCGATGGGTGCCCTGCTTTAGTATGGCTGAATTGTAGGCTTCGATCGGCACAGGTGCCGGTCCGGCGTACTGATTACGCTCCAGAGCTTCACGCGCGCGATCAATGCCTGCGCCAGTGATGGCATACTGGTAAGAGCCTTCTCCCAGGCCCATAGAAGATGATTTTACTTCCACCAGCTTTTCACGCTTGAGCAATTCAAGAATCTGGTCGGTTACCCCGGCAAAAGGTAAAGCGATCTCCTCGGCCACTTTAAACCCGGAGAGATACCCTTGAAAGTAAAGAATTTTAAGCGCCAGATCCTGTAACCAGAGTGGCGATAGGCCAGTATCTTCCAGCCTGACCACCGGCGGTGGCACAAAAGCCTGACCGGAAGACGAGGAAGACGTCCCGGCAGAACGAGAACCAATCGATTTTGCCACCATAATGACCTGCCTTTCATAATTACAACCTGCTTTGCAAAATTATGCATTTAATGATATTAAAGATTATAGCATGACCCACGATTCAAAGTACCTGCACTGGAAAGAATTGACAAGTATGGCGTTCTCAAGAAAGCTTGACAGCTAGACAAAAAGACCCTTCTCGGTAAAATTGGTGTCGCCAGACAACCAACAACCGAGGAGGATCGATATGGAGTATAGCACGCTCAAGCCGTGGCAGGAAATAAGTGAAACTG
>JAPLGT010000223.1:0-6019 GCA_026390035.1 Chloroflexota bacterium | reverse complement strand
ATCGCGATCCAGCAAAAACCATGCAAACCTTGGTCGATAGGTATATTGCTCACATCCCGGTTGGCCAGTTCGCTGATCTAGCTTTTGCCGTATCTATGTCAGAAACACCATGTCAATATACTTACTAGACAGTCAGGGGGGTAGGCACCATGCCTCCCCCCAGATATTGTTATAAAAGCTGGAGTTTTTTCCGTAAAAATGGGCTTGGTTGCAATTTGGATGCATTTCATTTCTCCTGATTCTGGGGCTACAGTTCTTTTTCAAAGATATCGAGTTCGGTGACAGATAAATCAGCTTTGTTTTCGGGTGGTAACTTCTCTAAAATCTCTTCGATCGTAACAGCGACAACTTCTTGCAGGGTCGGAATGACGTGCGAGTAAGTTTTCAGGGTAATTGTAATATCCGCATGCCCAAGCCGCTCGCTGACCACCTTGGGATGCACACCGCGCAAGAGTAACAACGTGGCATGGGTATGGCGTAAGTCGTGAATACGGATATTGGGTAACTCAGCAGCTTTCAGCAGATCCTTGAAGCGCCGGATCAGATTGGTTGGCTCCATCGGCGTGCCAACTTCGGAAGGAAACACCAGATCGTGCTCTTTCCACTTATCCTTGGCAAACTGCTTGAAAATTGAATTGCGGTTCTGTTGGGCCCGCAGCCGTCGGATTGTTTCTGCGCCAATGGGAATGCGCCGCTTCGATTTTTCTGTTTTCGTGGTCTGAAACTCGTAAGGGGCCTTCCCTTCTTCGCGCTTCTCATCTGTATACTGCACCTGCTCGACCACAATGATGCACTTCGCATCCCAGTCGACATTGTTCCAACGCAGACCCAGGATTTCGCCCTCGCGCATCCCGGTAGACAGCGCGAAGTAGTACAAATCAACCAGCGGATCATTGCACGCATCTGCCACCTGGATGAACTTATGAGCCTGGTCACGTGACAAATGCTGAATCTTCTGCGATTGGCTCTGCCTGGGCTTGGCTACATTCTTCGCCAGGTTTTGCGGGATAATACCCTGGGTCACCAGGTAGCCAAAGAAAGCGCTGGCTGTTTGCCAGATGTAAAGCAACTCGCGCTGCCCGACTTCTTTTGAATAGGTGGTGATGATTTGCTGGATATCCAGCGGTTTCACATCGAACACGCGCCGTTTGCCAATTTGTGGAATGATATACTTATCAGCAACGCGCTTGTAGCCGAGATAAGTCTTTATACTCTTCGAAAGCTTCTTGTAATCCAGCCAGATCCCGATGGCTTCTTCGATGGAGGCTGCGAGTAGACCGACATCGGACACATTGCGACTTTTATTTTGAATATCCTGGATCCAACGAGTTGCCTCGGTCTTGGTGGCAAAGGATTGAGAAATCCGTTGCCCACGAAGCGCGATTTGCGCCATATGAGGTTTGGGACGTCCCTTGCGAACCGTAATCGACCCCTCACCATGCGCACGGTACGGTTTAGCGGACATTGGGTAACGCCCGGGGTTGTGGGTAACGGCTGACTTCCACAAATTTGTTTAGGTCGCTTTCCAGAATACCGATCCGGCGGCCAATACGGACTGAGGGAAGTTGCCCAAGCTGGCTGAGTTTGTAAACCATAGCGGCCGATATCCGTAAACGGTCTGCGGCTTCCTTGGGAGTAAGGATAGTGAAGGGTGTTGTGTCGGTTGTTGCCATGATGTTATTTTCACCTTTCTACGATGGCTTTATAGTATTCGGCGATTGAAGATGGCTCGGAAGCTCAGAAAAAAAGCGACACAAAATCCTACCAAAAGTGACCCATTGTGTTCGCTATTTGTTGTATTTTATTACGCTTATCTGTAAAAAGCAAGGTGCAATATGCCCAAAAAAGCCACCCCAACTACAACATTAGATCTTTCATCTTTTGTTAAGGAACTTGCAAAACAGAACAGGGTATCTTTGCGTCAAATTGCAAAAGAGATTGATATCACACCATCCTATCTCTCCGAGGTATTGACAGGCAAAAAAAGACCAAGCCCGCGGTTGCTAGGAACCCTGGCTGAGTATTTCAAAATACCAAAAGTGGATATTTATAATGACGCGGGTTGGCTCTCGCTCAACGACAATGAGCAACTCGTAGAGCGATTCAAAGATGTTTGTGAAAAAGACCCGAACTTTATGGAACTTTTCGAGATCTTGCTTAATCTCCCCGAAATGGAACGTCGTCGAAATGTTCGTTTGCTCCTGGCTCTTACGAAAGACCGAACAGAAGAACCCCCGTTGGGATGGACGGAAACCCTGCCTGATGGAACGGTTCAAACGTATATGATGCCAGGTGCCCAAGAGCGGGATGAAAAGTTCAATCAAAAGAGCAAGAAATCTAGTTCGGGCTAACTCTTGCTAATCTGTCACTGGTTATTATCAGATTTTACTTAACCAGGGTTCGTATCTCCGTGATGACACATCGATTTATGCATACCATTCCGGTCTGCATTCAGATCTACAGAAAACCCTGCTCAATGAGAGATGGGGTTTTCTGCAAGTTAAGACGTACTCTTACAGGCTGAGAAGTCATGCAGTGTCCGAATTGCGAACTCTAACAAAAGTCAGTTAGAAAACCATTATGAAAGAGATCCATTATTACGTTTTACTCTGCATCTGTCCCTCTGCAAATCACCGAGTCACTGGAAAATGTGTAAACTGGTTTATATCGACCAGGGAATCCAACGGCACCGATGCACTATTTTAGGATCGATAATTGGGATGCGATTCCCAGGAGACGGCTACATCGAATAGTGGCGCTGGGCTTTGATGTGGGCCGCTACCTGTATGCCCGCCAGGAGATCGGGAAAGCTGCGGACGCGGCAGCGGAGATCAACCAGCGGGCCTTTGTTGAACAGGGTGAGCTGCATCCCACCCAAGCGACCTATGCCTGGGCGCAGCACTACGCCAATCTGAACAATGACTACCTGGGTGGCTTGAAGATCTATCCCCGGGTGACAGCGATCCAGATCAACGATGCCCAGGATACGGTTTAGTCCGGTGCGGATATCTCGGCCCTGTTCCCGTCCATCGTGCCAGAAGTAATTGTGGAGGAGACGGGGACAGGGCAAGTGAGGTCGTTTAGCCGGTGAGCAGCGTTCGTTTTCGACACCAACAACAGAAAGAGGTTCTGGAAGCAAGAAATCCAGAACCTCTTGGTGCTTTTTTCTCCCACCTAGCTAAATGTCAATTATCGAGTGGGCCTTTCACGGCCAGGCCGCCGCGCTGGAGAACATGGGTGTAGATCATCGTGGTTTTGACATCTTTGTGGCCGAGGAGTTCCTGAATGGTGCGAATATCGTAGCCATTTTGAAGCAGGAAGGTGGCAAAGCTATGGCGGAAGGTGTGCGGAGAGACAGGCTTTTCGATTTTGGCAAGCCGGGCAGCCTGATGAATAGCTTTTTGAAGCACGGTTTCATCAAGATGATGGCGACGAACAACCCCGGAAAGCGGATCGATAGTACGTTGTGAAGCAGGGAAGATATATTGCCAGCCCCATTCTTTCCCAGCCTTGGGATACTTGACGCTGAGTGCATTGGGTAGCGCCGTTTCTCCATAGCCCTCCCGCAAATCTTTTTCGTGCAAAACTTTGACATCCTGTAAAAGAACTTTAGGCTCAGGAGCAATGCTGTCAGGGAGAATCGTCAAGCGGTCGTCATCTCCTTTGCCGCCCCGGACAATCAGCTGATGTTGCTCAAAGTCAAGATCTTTGACGCGCAGATGCAGATACTCCGTTAGGCGCAATCCACTGCCATAAAGAATTTTGGTCATCAGGCGCGGAATACCGTGCATATGATTGATGACTGCCAGAGCTTCGGCAGGGGTTAGGACAATTGGTAAACGCTTTGGTCGAGATGTTTGAATAATGGTTTTCGGTAGAGTAAGATCTCTTTCCAAAACAATCCGGTACAGAAACAAAATAGCACTGAGGGCCTGGTTTTGGGTGGAGGCAGCAACTTTACGTTCAGTAGCCAGATGGATAATGAACGCGCCGATTTCATTTTCACCCATCTCATTTGGGTGACGCTTGTTGTGAAAGAGGATAAAGCGCCTGATCCAATCGATGTAGGTTTGTTCGGTACGATAAGAGTAATGCTTGGCGCGAAGAGCGTCACTGACTTGTTCGAGCAGCTTCTTTCCCTTTGGGGACGATCCAGGTTTTTCAGGCATCCATTCCCTCCATAGCTTGTGCTAAAATGTACAGAGCTTCTCATCTAATTTTAACCTATGGCGGCCTATTGCCTATATTAATTTGGGTGTTTAGCCCGCTTGGAATCTATAAGGTATTCACCGGTGAAACCACCGGTGAACACCTAGTTAGGCCTTTGCTTTTGAAAATAAGGTTGCGTGAAAATCTGTAAAAAAGATTGCAAATTATACGGCGTGGCCGTATAATAAATTCATGGAATTCATCGAAGCCACTGCCTTTACCAAGTATGTTTACGAATATTTGTCCGATGACGAATATTCAGGCTTGCAGAGTTTTTTGCTTCAGTATCCAGAAGCGGGTAAAGTTGTTCCAGGCTCAGGCGGCGTTAGAAAAGTTCGCTGGGCTATGTCAGGAAAAGGTAAGAGTGGTGGCGTCCGAGTGATTTACTACTTCAAACGACAAGATGACGAAATCTGGTTATTGACCATTTACAGCAAAAATGAAGTAGAAAATATTCCCGCTCATGTTTTGCGCCAAATTGCAAAGGAAATCGGAAATGTCTAAGCGTGATATTGGTCAGGAAATCCTTGAAGGTATTCAAGATATTAAGGCTCACAAAGCAGGTGAGAAAACTTTGCGCACCCATAATCTAAAAGAGCCAGCGCCGCCACAAATTATCCGCGCTAAGTTGAAGTTATCCCAATCGGCTTTTGCTGGTTTAATGGGTGTAAGTTTACGCACTATTCAAGATTGGGAGCAAGGGCGGCGCAAGCCAAGCGGCCCTGCCGCAGCATTATTGCGAATTGCTGAGCAAAAGCCTGAAGTCTTTACACAACTTTCGTAAAAAAAATCGCTTGCAGGTCAAAACCGGCCTAACACCGCGTGCACCGGACAAGTGCGGGCATTCGCCCACACTTTCGGGGTCAGCGGCCCCAACAGCGGATTCAGCGTCTGGTGGCTCTGTCCGCCAAATCCCGCCCTTGCCGGTAACGCCTGCCGTTGAAACTGTCGAAAAAGTGCGAATCTACCTTAAAGAAATGGGGTTTATCAGGTAGAGGTGTTCCCATGGCCAAATTCAAACCCTGCAACTATGATCAGATGGTGATGCTCCCCATCTCCCTGGAAAACCAGCTCGTGCCCGGTAGTCTGGAACAGACCATCAACGAACTGGTGGAAAAGCATATCGAACTCTCGGTGTTTGATCAGCGCTACAGCAATGATGAGACCGGCGCAAGCGCCATCCACCCCAAGATTCTCCTAAAAATCGTTTTGTTCGCCTATTCCAGGGGGCTGATCAGTTCCCGGCAGATGGAACGGGCCTGCCTCGAAAACATCACCTTCATGGCCCTGGCCTGCGGGTACTCTCCGGATCACAGCACAATCGCTGCATTCATTTCTTCGATGCAAGATGAAGTTGAGAGCGTGTTCTGCAATGTTCTGCTGGTCTGCGATCAGCTCGAGCTGCTGGGAGGCAGCCACTTCAGTCTGGATGGGGTCAAGCTGTCTGCGAATGTCTCCAAAGAGTGGAGCGGTACTATCGATGAACTCAAGCACAAACGGGATAAGATACAGGAGAAGCTGAAGCAGGTTGTGGCCGAGCATCTTCAGGCGGACAAACAGCCTGAGTTGGAGCAGGAACGGCAGAAGAAGCGCGAAAAGCGGCTCCAGTTGCAGGTGGAAAGGTTGAATGCGTTTCTGGAAAACGAGAAACCCAAGCAGGGACGCGATGGGAACGAGATCCAAAGCAACGCGGTGGATAACGAATCGGTGAAAATGCCCACCTCCCATGGGGTCATCCAGGGCTACAACGCCCAGGCGCTGGTCGATTCCAAGCATCAGGTTATCCTGGCGGCGGAGGCCTTCAGTTCAC
>JAPLGT010000252.1:0-10696 GCA_026390035.1 Chloroflexota bacterium | reverse complement strand
CGGTTAAAACTATTTCTGTAGCTTTTGGAGATGGCATTTTTTCTTCTCTGCTTTCTGTTTTAGCTAAGTTTAATCACTGCCAACTCACTGGTCAACCTTTTTTTCCTATCTTCATTATCATTTACGCCGAAGTGTACTAGGCAGCTCCAGAAGAGGGTTCAGTCACTCCAAAACCCGCCAGATCGGTTTCTAGCCTGGTTGGTCTCCACGCTTTCAGGAACCCTGATGATCGCTGGAGAAATGGGGTCGGGCAAGACAACCCTGCTCAATGCCCTTTCCGGTTTTTTGCCCGAATCTGCTCCGATCGCTGCGCTTGAAACATTTCGAGAAATAGAAATTCAGCATCCTTTTCTTCTCAGGGCTGTGGCTCCCGCTGAGTTATCACCAGGAACTCCAGGTGTGACGTTGGATTGGATCTTGAATGTTATTTACACCCGCATGAACCCGGCTGCCATCCTGGTCGGTGAGGTCGTTGGCAACGAAGCACTGCAATTTTTGAAGGCTGCCTGTCTGGGGCGGAAGGCTCTTTCCACAATCCACGGTGGTTCCATTGAAGAAGCCTTGATGCGTCTCGAGCAGCTTGCGCTGGCGGCGGCTCCGGAATTGGGACTGTCTGCCGTACGTTCAATGGTCGCCATGGGTGTGGATGTTGTCGCTTTAATGGGCCGCGTTAATCAATCTGGCCGGGTGCAACGAGCCTTACAAGCCATCGCCACCATCCAGGGGATGGATCCAGATGGAAATTACCGTCTGAAATATTTATACCGCGCGGATGAAGAGCAACCTGCCCAGATCTTTGAGCAAGTTTTTCAACAAATGCAAGCATCGGAGTCGAAATGAAATCAAACTCCCAAACAGTTGTCAAGCCGAACAACAAAATCGCCAAGCTGATGCTTCAACCAAAGCCATTGCGCCCGGGTGAAGTAATTATTTTCAAAGATGGTGACACTGAAAACTGCAGCGCTGAAAACCTGAAACGCGTATCCCTGTCGGGTCTGGCCAGGAAGTTCCCAAAAAACGGCGTGATGATTCAATGCCCGCATTGCGGCCAACCGTTTTCAATGTATTTGACCCACCGATTTCAACGTTCCAGCCATAACCAACCTTGCGATGATCCAGCCTCGCAAAAATTTGAGATCGAACAGGCCGAACTCAGCCAGCTGGTTTGGGAACTGCCCCTGCCTCAGATCGCCAATTTATACGGCGTGTCAGAAAGGATAGTTGCCAAACGCTGTCGTGCCCTGGGTATTATTTTTCCAGATACTGGGTATTGGGTTGGCTGGGAACAGACCTATACAAGTCAGGATGATGGCCAATGAGCCTGTTTCGATGGTTGATCGGCGCAGCTTCAGTCATGCTGGTTGGCGGCATCTTTCTTGTGTTTTACACAACCCTGCTTTCGACTACTGAGATTGCTGTAAAACTCTGGCGACGAATCTTCCTATCCTGGGCGGACAAAAGGTTGCGCGATATGGGCATCCTCCAGGAAAAACCGTTTCAGTACCATGCAGAACTGGACTGGAAACGATTGGTCCTGCTCGGCGTCACCGGCTTATTGATGCTGGCCGTACGCGACCTGATGCTTTCCCCGCTTGTTTTGCTGATCGGGCTGACCATCCTGGCCTGGCTCAATTTTCAACAAAAGCAAAGTCAACACGCGCAAGTTAACGAGGATGCTGAGGCAGTCGCCCTGCAAATCCGGGCATTGATGACAGTGGATCATTCAATTTTAAATGCGCTCAAGGCAGTCAGGCTATCAGATGGAACGATGAAAAAAGCCATAGAACAAGTTGCCAACCGCCTGCAGATGCATCAAACCCCAGACCAGGCCGCCCAGTCGTTGAAAGGTTTGCCTGGGAAAGTAACTTCCAGGCTGGCTGCTTTGATTGCCAACAATTCGCAGCTGACCGATGATATCCAGGACGAACTGCTTCAATCCTTGGAGCAGGAGGCCCACCGGCAAAAGCTGTTGCGGTCCAAAACCAGTCAGACTCTTTCGTTGGTTCGTGGAACCATCCGACTTCTGCAGGCGGCGGTTGCCTGCGCGGTTGGTTTTGTCATGCTGTATCCGGCCTGGCGCGATTTTTTTCTTCAGGATGTATCGCACAGGGTATTGCTGGCAGTCACCATCGGAGTGGTGGTGCTGTCCAGTCTATATTTTGAGTTTGAAGTCTACCAATTAAGTTACGGCGAGGTGTAGAGTGGAACCTTTTTCGTTAGTGGTGGGCTTTGGCCTGGCAATCGGAGTGGGCATGGTTGCCAATACTATTGTGTCAGTCTTTTATGAAACTGGAAGGAGGCTGTTGGGTCCCGGAAAACGTTCTCGCTTGAACGCGCTTGGGATCAGAAATAACGAGAAAAATCAAGAACAACAAAAAGAAGAGGCGCTGCTGGGTCTCGAGAATATCTCCTGGAACACCTACTATGCTGTCTCAACCCTGATTGGGCTGGCTCTTCTGGCCTTTCTCGGTCCAACCATGCCTGGCATCCGGTCCGGTTTTCTGGGTCTGCCAATCCTGGTATGGCTTGCAAGAGGATTTCTGGTGCAGCAGCGCAAACGCTTCATGGCAGGGCAAGTCCGGCAATTCCTGATCGATGTGCGGCTGCATTTGAGCCTGCAAGGCTCTTTGCTGCTTGGGCTGGAAAATATCGGTCGGACAACCCTTGAAACCAGCCCGGTTTACCGACAATTGCAAAACAGGCTGAAGGGAAGTTCTGCTCGAAGCGGGTTGGATTTGCTCAACCAACTGACAGACGACCTTGCTTCCCCCCAGCTGCTGCGTGCGGTTCAACGCATTCAGGCTGCCCAACAGTCTGGAGGAATCTCCAATGTCGATCAGGCCATCGCCAGTGTCATTTCCGAGCTGAATGAGGAAATCGGTTACCAGGCTGAAGAGGAAATGCAGCGATTGCCCCTGCGCATTACCCTGCTGGCCATGCCATTTCTGCTCGGACCTATCGTTATCTTGTTGTTTTACCCGTTGATCGACCGAATTCTGAATACGCTTTCCGGAGTATCGATCGGCGGGGGTTTCTAAAATCCGCAGACTCACGTACTGCGGCAATCCCTATTTTCAATCCCGTTCCGGGAAAAGGAGAAAGTATTTATGTTGTTTGACAAGAAGGCATCTGAAATTCCACAGTTCGTGGTTGTGCTGGCCATTGCGGTTGTACTGGGCGCGGTGGCTGTCTGGGCAATCCTGAGCAATGTCGGCACCCAAGGTGCCAGCGTGGCCGGCTGGATTAACAGCATCGCGGTTCCTGCTGCTCACCCGTAAAAGACCTTTCGTTTGGCGACCGGCTGATAGATGGCCGGTCGCCAAACAAGAGTCCTATTTCGTAGTTTTCCGGGATATTCCGGTTGCATAGGTAAGGAGAAATTATGTTGTCTGACCGAAATGGACAGAGCATTGTGGAATATATCGTGATCCTGGCAATCTTCATCGCCCTGGTCGGAGGCGCGCTTTGGCAAATCTTTTCCACCCTGCAGGTGAAATTCAATAATGTCAACACGCAAATCGGTTCTTAGAATAAGCCAGAAAGGTCAGGCAGCTGTCGAATCACTGCTGATCCTGATGATCCTGGCGTTGGTGATCTTTGGCGGGATTGAATTGAGCCGGGGTGTTGCCATACGTCAGGCTCTGGACAGCAGCGCCGGCGCAGCAGTACGAGCCTTATCGCTGGATCCATCCCAGTGGAGTTTTGCTGCCAACTTGATCCAAACCGGCACGAATAAAAACATCATGGGAGCCAACGTTACCACATCGGTCCAGGTTTACGATGCGTCCGGCATTTTGCGAAGTTCCGCCTGGCTGTCTGGCAGCCCATTCGGCACTACTTTCATTCTCGAATCGTCCGCTCCTTTTCAGGCTGATATCCCCTTCCTTTCCAGGAATATCCTGACGATTAAAGTCCAGCATTGGGGAATCGTGGAGCGATATCCGTGATGACAATTCGCCCTTCAAAACAAAAAGCCGGTTTGCTTTTTGACACTCGAGCGCAAACTGCGGCCTGGGGTCTCCTGATCATCCTGGCCTTGATTGTGATTGCCGCCGGGTTGGTGGATGTGTATTCACTCTATGCCGCGCGCAATTGGGCATACTCCGTGGCCCAGGAGGCGGCATTGACCGGTGTTTCTAAAGGGCGGGATTGGAGCTCGTTAACTTCAGGTAGCGGGATCAAGCTAAATAGCTCAACTGCCAAAACAGAAGCTCAGAACCTGGTTACTGGTGCCATGAACCGGCGCGGTATATCCACTTACAGCATGGACGTGCGCATATTGCCAGATCCAACCGGTGGGAGCATTGCTGGTTACCCACCCAATCCGGTTCGGCTGGGCAGCAGCCTGGGAAATTGGTCCAGCACCGAGCCAGCCGTTGGTGTTTACCTTGAAGTTCCAGTGCGATGGATGCTTTTGGATTTGTTTGCCGTTCAGACCAAAACCGTCAAAGTCTTTGCTTCGGCAGGTGTCTCCCAGTGAAAATAACAGCACAAAAACTTCCGCCCAAAATCGTATGGGCCTTGATATTTGTTTGGCTGGCTGTTCTGGCTACCATGTTTTTGGATATCCATCCAGCCCTGGCTGTCATTTATCCCCAATACTTACCCAATGGACGGACCTACGACCAGGATTCAGCCTACATCAAATGGACTGGCCCAGTTGGTTATGTCAGTTTGTATCACAGAGATGGAACATCTTTGCCACCGTCTGAAGGAGGTGGCAGTTGCGGTGGAGGATGCACTGAAACGGTAACCCGCATATATGATGGCGGCTCAATTTCAGGTAATTTCACCTATTTGCAAACTTTTAACGTCCAGGTTGCCTTTACGAAGGACAGCGCGGTTGGGACTGCAACAGTCATCGCTTGCGGCCAGACCATCCTCAATGCAGATTTATATACTTCTGTAAATGGTGCACCGGGTTTCACCAATCAACCATCGCCCGCCTGGAATGTGCCAACTGCCGGAGACTGCACCTGGTCGATTTCCGCCAGCGGCGGCTATGTGGATGTTCGAGCGGTTACCACGGTCTATCGGTCAGCTGGTAATCCAATTGTGGATTTGAGAGTGAATGGAACGAACGGACCACTGACCACCGCGCCTCCAGGGAGTTACACCCTCGGCTGGACCAGTTCAAACGCAGCTGCGTGTACAGCCAGTGGCGCCTGGAGTGGCGCGCAAGCAACCAATAGCACCCAGGCGTTCGGCGGAGTGGCAAGCGGTTCGTACACGTATACCCTGGTTTGCTCCAATCAGAACGGCAGTGCCACTGATAGCGTTGTTGTAAATGTACTCAGCCCACCTACGGTTTCCGTAACAACTCCCGCCTCCCTGACAGCCCCAGCCAACTTTACTGCCAGTTGGACGAGCACAAATGCCACGACATGCACTGGTTCAAATCGTTTTGTGGGGTTATCTGGACTAACTGGTTCAAAGTCAGAAAGCGGATTGACTGCTGGAAACTATGATTACACCGTGACCTGTGTTAATGCCGGCGGATCTGCGTCAGACACAAAACGCACAACGATTTATGCGGCGCCGACGGTCGATGTCCGTATAAATGGGGTGGATGGAGCTGCGATCACATTGGTCAGCCCCGCAACCTATAGCGCCACCTGGACTTCGAGCAACGCCACTTCCTGTACGGGTTCTTCCAGACTGGCAGGTTATTCAGGTCTGACCGGTAGTCGAAATGAAACCAATATTCCCGGCGGCACGACTTATACATACACAATGGCCTGCCAAAATGCTTTGGGGGCGTCGGCTACGGATTCGACTACCGTCACGGTGATTACGCCACTAAGTGGCACTATCTCAGTTACCTATGCCCGGCTTTTGTTGATGGCAGCTAACCTCGGTCAGCCAGCCCAGACTCTCAATGGCAATGCAGTAGGCGGTATCGCTCCATATACAGTGATTGTCACGATCAAATCGCCTACTGGAACGCTGAACACATTCTCACGCAGCGGCTCAAGCTGGTCTGTTTCTCCAGGCAACTCAGGAAATGTAAATATCGGTGCAACAGAGCAGGGAACCTGGACCGCCTGGGCTGATCTACGCGATAGTCTTGGTCAGATTTACAAAACAGCCAGTGCAACGTGGGAGGTCGAATGGTATCCCGTTCACGCCCGTCCCTGAAATTTTTTCCCTTGTTGGGATTCGTTATCCTGTTCTTGATCGTGGGATTCGCTTCAACTGTACGGGCATTGGGTGATAGTACCTGCCAATCTTCCTATGGACCTATTCCAACCGAGCTTCCAGACTGGTTATTGCCAGCTACTGACAAGGTCAACCTGCAAACCGACAGCCGTTACGACCTTCTCTCCGCCAGATTATTGTCCTCCGGATTTGTTTCCGCTCCAGATTGCAGTTTTAATGGTCTAAACCCCGATGGAAGCGCGAATGCCTGTGGATTGGAGAAGGCTTTGAAGCACGTCCGAACCTGGCAAAACCAGTATGACCCAGCCATCCTGAGCGCTTCTTCTTCCGGTGTTGTGCCACCAAAGATAGTCAAAGCTGTAATAGCGGTTGAATCTCAATTCTGGCCAGGTGCAGATTGGACCAGGGGCGAGATCGGTCTGGGGCAAATGACAACCAATGGCGCAGACCTGGTATTGACCTGGCAGCCAGGATATTACCAACAGATCTGCTCACAGATATATGGCAGTGGTACCTGCGGTATTGGATATCGCTTTCTTAATCCAGCTGCCCAGCGTGTCTTGCAAGGGGCGGTATTGAAATCAATTGATCCTACCTGTGCAAGTTGTCCTGGCGGGCTGGATTTAGCAAAAGGAAATCTGGCCGTTCAAACCCTGGTTGAGACGATCAACGCCAGCTGCCAGCAGTCCTCGCGCTTGATTTATCTGGCAATGGGAAAATCCCCAGCGCTGGTCTTGTCCTATGAAGATTACTGGCGCGTGGTTCTCGCCAATTATCATGCAGGGGCTGGATGTATTTACCAGGCCCTGATTCGGAACAAATCGGCCGGGAATTGGTCTACGATTGCGGCCAATTTCCCGGAAGGATGTGCCAGCGGCAGGGAATACATCCGCCGAATCGAAGAACAAATTAAACCATGAGCAGTGAGGTCGTATGAATTGGATTATTTTTGGATTGGTTTTGATCTGGTTGGGGATTATTTCATGGTTCGACCTGCGCGACAAAGAAATTCCGTCCAGCCTTTGGGTGATCATCCCTTTGATAGGTGCAGGGGCTTATCGTTACTGGAATGGAGGCGGCACACTTGTTGCCCTGACGCTCATGGTTGCCATCATCAGTGAGCGTGATCGCCTGTCCAGATTGTTTCGTTTCGAGGCAATAGGATTTCTTTGTGCTTGCCTTCCAATATTATTCCTTTGCACCTACATCAACATACAAAGTGATCCACTGCCCACGTTATCGATCCTGGCTTTCTGGCTTGCTTGGGAATTCAAGTGGTGGGGTGGCGCAGACGCATCCACATCCCTGACGTTAATATTAATTTATCCCGAGTATTCTTTTATCCTGGGATTCCTTGGTATTCATCTGTTGGTTGGGTTGGGATTGTCGGCTCAAGATTTCATAAATAAAAAATCCCTGACATTTCACATGGTGCCAGGGCTTCCACTTTTGTTCGTTTCCATTGTTTTTCTGCCGATGATAAGAATGACTATAAAAGCTTGAGTTAAGTAGCTCCTTTTGGTACAATGTAGACGCAAAAGGAGCTATGTATGGCAGAAATGAGAGTTGGTACTCGCGAGTTGAAAAACAAGTTGAGCGAATATCTGCGCCGTGTAAAGGCAGGTGAAACCATTATTGTAACTGAACATGGGAAAACCATTGGGCAGATTATTCCAGCAAAAACAACAGTTGAAGAACGCATTCAGGTAATGGTCGCTGCAGGTCAAGCAGATTGGAATGGGCGAAAACTTCTGCCCTATCAACCAATAGCAATTAATAAGGGTGACCGACAGCTTTCCGATCTGGTAATTGAGGATAGAGAATGATTCTTTATCTTGATACAAGCGCCCTGATAAAACGGTATATAGCGGAAGCTGGTTCTGACCAGGTGAATTCCCTGATTCAACAAGCCGATGTGGTTGGATCAAGCATTCTTACCCAGGTTGAAATGGCGGCAGCCATCTGTAAAGCTGTTAGGATGCAATGGGTCGAACCTACAAATGCAGCAACCGCTTATCAGGATTTTTTATCACAATGGCAGTCTTTTACCCGACTATCCGTGACCACCGTATTAGCCGAGCGAGCCTCACGCATCGCCTGGGATTATGGGTTACGTGGTTACGATTCTTCCCACTTATCCACTGCCATAATCTGGCAAGAAACCATGGAGACTGAAATAACCCTGGCAACATTTGATCGAGAATTATGGTCGGGAGCAAAAAAGGCCGGATTAATAGCATGGCCAGAAAAGTTGATAGGATAGTTTATTGCATTCCCAAAATTTTTATCATGCTTGAAACTGCTCTAAAAAGTACCCAACATACCATTTCTGGACTCGCGAGTTGCACGGATGGGTGTGAAATTAGACGCAGTTCTAACTTAGATCGATCACCAAATAATTAACGTGGTTGTCGTTGAAAAGTCGTAACAGATCGCTGAAGTCTGAGTTGACGAACATCCTGCCCTTTAACCTTCATCGCGTGAACAATCAATTCCCAGGTGGCATCAAATCGCGCCTGCGGCGATTGCGACTGCCAAAATTGCAGATCAAACGATCGGTCTAACTCATTTAGTTTTCATCTACGCTTAACAAAGTTATTTCGCATGATTTAATTTTATCACTATTGCATCCTTTACCTTTTCATAAAAGGTTATTTATAATTTGAATGGAAACAAAGGAAGCAATGCCAGGAGATAATATGCGCGAGGTAACACGGGTAACTGTTACTCTTCCCCTCTATTTATGGGAAGCTGTTAAGCGCACGATTCCTACTGGTCGGCGTTCGCGTTTTCTAGCAGAAGCTCTTGAGAGAGAGCTTCACAGAAGAAAACGCATGCAACAGCTAGGACAACTTCGAGAATTTCAAAAAAGAATGTTTCAGAAATACGGTGAGCTGCCTTCCAGGACTGACGACATCCAATTGACACAAAAGAAAAGCGATGACAACCAAGACAGTTTATATTGATGTCAGTCTGATTATTGTCTTACTCTCCCGGAACGTTTTACCACATGGAGCGAACCATTCATCTCGAAGATGGTAAATCAACTTTACAGCAATTAATAAATCTTGAAGTTGAGAACATCCCATTGAGTAAATTCCAACCAAGAACAAATTCATTCCTGTATTTCCGAGGGCCTGATCATATGTTGCATTCGCATGCCCACTAGGATAAACGCCTTATATCAATATAATTAGAAATTGAACATTCCCTCAATCGTTAGCCGGACAAACCCTTCTGGAACTAGAAGTGTGTCCGGCTTTTTTTATTTTCTACCTTTACCTTTTAATATGCCTATAAACACCCAAATTTCTATCATCCTGATCGTTTTCCTGTTTACCTGTCTGTGTTTTGACCTGCGTGATCGAAATGTTCCAATGTCTCTCACGATTTCAGGACTGGCAGCATCAGGCATGCTCGCCTTGCTACACGGTTTTTGGGCTTCGGTGCTCTTGACCATTGCCATCATCCTGGCATCCGACATAGCCAATTCGAGCCGGCGTTTGATTCTGGTTTCAGCCATATTTTCTTTGTCAGCTTTCTTGCATCCAGGCGAAATCCCCTTGTGCGCTGGGGTTATTTTGGTATGGACACTGTGGGAATTCGATGCGCTGGGTGGCGCTGACGTCAAACTATTGATCGCCAGTTTGCTTACTTTAGGTTCAGCTCAGGTGCTGATCCCTGTTGCAGTGGTAGGAGGAATCCAGGGATTGATTGCAGCCCTGCTTAAAAAGAAAGAAATCCCTTTTGTTTTGTCCATTTTCTTTGGGACGTTGTTGTTTTTGGCTGCTCCAAATATTTAGAAAGGAAAGGAGGTGGTTTGAAATGCGATTCATTAAAGATAATCGAGGAATCGAGTCTACCGAAGTTGCTTTGATTATTGCGGTGGTGGTGCTTGTCGCCTACGGAGCATATAAGTTGTTGGGACAGAACATCGCCACAATCGTAACGGATGTTGCCGGGAAAATATAACCACCCAAGTCCTGCCAGTGACGATTTCCTTCAGGAGCTTCATGAAATTACTCAAAGATCACCGCGGGATTGAAATGCTCGAAGCCGCAATCACCACGCCAATCGCTATTCTGGTCATGCTGGCTATCGTCAACCTGGGGATGCTTATCTATGGGCAGCAAGCAGTCCAGGCCGCCGCACGACATGGTGCCCGCATGGGAAGTGTGGCGCAACATTGCCCGGCCTGTTACGCCATGAGTGGTGCCAAGTCGGCTATCGCGCAGGCCGGTATCCTGGAAAGCACATCTGTTTCTGTCCTCGCTCCGGGAGGAAGCGCCGGAAGTATTTTGAAAATTCAGGTAAGTGGAATTGGACTTTTGACAAAAAAGTGAGAACTGCTTCAAAATAGGGGTATGAACCTCGAAGAACATATCCCGCAACTGACGCAGTTCCGGCAAGAAGTTTACCAGAACTTTAACAAACGAGCCGATAGTCTGATGGACCTGCTGGATGCACTCAGCAGCAATATTTCCGCTCATACGGTAGTTGAATTGAGTCTCAATGCAGCCTTCCGGCGAGATTATAG
>JAPLGT010000159.1:0-13228 GCA_026390035.1 Chloroflexota bacterium | reverse complement strand
GGCATTATTTAACCTCTAATCCAAAGCTATAGCAAAACTACATGCGGTAGTGCGAGAAAGCGCGGTTGGCTTCAGCCATTTTGTGCGTCTCTTCACGTTTACGAATTGCGGCGCCTTGATTGGAAGACGCGTCCATCAACTCACCGGCCAGCTTTTCGGCAAAGGACTTGCCAGAACGAGCCCGGGAGGATGAAAGAATCCAACGAATGGCCAGCGTCATGCGGCGATTGGAGGGCACTTCCATCGGAACCTGGTAAGTGGCACCACCAACACGGCGAGGGCGAACTTCCATCACCGGGCCAACATTCTTCATGGCCGTATCAAAGACTTCGATACCGGGTTTGCCGGTCTTTTCCTGGATCAGGTCCAGAGTATCATACATCAAGCGCATGGCCAGGCTTTTCTTGCCGCGTTCCATCATATGCTGAACAAAGATTGCCAGCATTGTGCTGTTGTGCCGCAGGTCAGGCGTGATCGGTCGAACTTCGGGCTTTCCTCTACGCATACCAAAACTCCGTGTGGTTAATATTACAAGCGAATGTTATGAAGCTGTTACTTCGGGCGCTTGGCGCCGTACTTCGAGCGGCTCTGGCGGCGCTTGGCTACACCAGTTGTGTCCAAAGAACCACGCACGATGTGGTAACGCACACCGGGCAGATCCTTTACACGGCCACCACGCACCAGCACAACGGAGTGCTCTTGCAGTTGATGACCTTCACCGGGGATGTAAGCCGTTACTTCGATGCCGTTGGTCAAACGAACGCGGGCGATCTTGCGTAACGCCGAGTTCGGCTTCTTAGGCGTCATCGTTCGGACGACGGTGCAAACACCGCGCTTCTGTGGGGCTCCACCGTCTTGACGTTCACGGCGTTGCTTTTTGATGTTGAGTGTATATTGCAAAGCCGGGGCTTTACTCTTGACATTTTTGGACTGGCGACCCTTGCGGATCAGCTGGTTAATTGTGGGCACTTGCGCCTCCGAGAAAATATTGCTGCAATTTACATGAAAAAGGACGTTTTTCGAGCAAATAGTGAGGCCATCTTCTACAAGACTGATGGCCTCACTTGTAATACACAGTAGAAAGGTAGACTTCTACCTAAGTGCAACGGCTGATTATTTTATCACAGCCATAAAGTGACGTCAAGGAATGTTACTGCATCTTCATTAAGTCTTCTCCCAAACCAAGCAAACCAGTTCCCAGCTTGGGAGGATGCACCTTCTCCTCATCCTTGCCGAAGCGAATGATGTCGCCGCCTTCGTTGACAGCTTCCACCGCCAGGCCTAACGACTGAAGCTCCTTCACGAGCACCCGGAATGAAGCCGGAATGGAGGGCTCTTCAATTTGTTCACCCTTGACAATCGCCTCGTAAGTATTTACGCGGCCCTGAACATCGTCAGATTTGACGGTCAGCATTTCCTGCAGGGTGTGTGCAGCGCCATAAGCTTCCAGCGCCCAAACTTCCATTTCACCAAAGCGCTGTCCACCGAACTGTGCCTTACCACCCAGCGGCTGCTGGGTCACGAGGCTGTATGGGCCCGTGGAACGCGCATGGACCTTGTCTTCAACCAGGTGATGCAGCTTAAGTACGGTCATTACGCCAACAGTGACGGCCTGGTCGTACGGCTCACCAGTTTTGCCATCCCGCAGGGTTTGTTTGCCCAGGGTTGGAATGGGAGCGCGGGTTTCCTGCATGACGATCTGGGCTTTTGCGAACAAAGCATCATCGGCAAGATCCGACACATCAATTTTCATAGACTCAAGCCATAGGCGATGGCAGGCCGTCAGGGCATTTGCATCAATCCTGGCGCGATCGCGTGCTTTTGGGATCTCGAAGGCCAGAATACCATTCGGTTCATAGCCATGATCCTTAAGCCACTCAGTTGCGGTGGAACGGCGCACATAATCCAGATCAATCGCCATGCGATTGACATCGTAACCGCGCGCACCCAGCCAGAATTCTAAATACAGGCTGCGGACTTCATCATCATCGCGAATACTTTCCGGATCATATTCCTGTTCGCTCAGCCATTTCCAAGCCTCGGCGGCAGTAATACGCCAGGCTTCATCTACCAGCCAGGCACGCGCGAGTTCGGCTTCAATTTCTTCTTCCTTGGCGCCGTCAAACACCGGCGTAATTGCGCGGTAGCCCAAACGCTTGGCCGCCCAACCGAGATGGACTTCCAACACCTGGCCGATATTCATACGTCCAGGCACGCCCAGCGGGTTCAAGATCAGGTCAACCTGTGTACCATCTTCCAGATAAGGCATATCTTCCACCGGCACAACCCGCGAAATGACACCCTTGTTACCGTGGCGTCCGGCCATCTTGTCACCGGCCGTGATCTTACGCCGTTGAGCAACCGAAACGCGTACCATCTTATCGACACCAGCCGAAAGATCGTTGTTGTCTTCGCGAGTAAACACCTTCACATCCACAACCTTGCCACGCTCACCATGCGGCATGCGCAGCGAAGTGTCTTTCACATCGCGAGATTTTTCGCCGAAGATGGCGCGCAGCAGGCGTTCTTCAGGGGTTAGTTCTTTCTCGCCCTTGGGCGTAATCTTGCCGACCAGGATATCGTTCGGGCCAACTTCGGCACCCAAACGGATAATACCGTTTTCATCCAGGTCCTTAATCGCGTCTTCACCCACATTGGGGATGTCACGAGTAATTTCTTCCGGGCCTAGCTTGGTATCGCGGGCTTCAACTTCGTATTTCTCGATGTGCACAGAGGTAAAGCGATCCTCCTGCACCAGTCTTTCAGAGATCAGAATGGCATCTTCAAAGTTACCACCTTCCCACGAAAGGAAGGCCACCACCACGTTCTGCCCCAGGGCTAATTCGCCGCCATCGGTAGAAGAAGAGTCGGCAACGATATCGCCTTTTTTGACGATCTGGCCCTTAACTACTGCCGGGCGCTGATCGATACAGGTCGACTGGTTCGAGCGCTGGTATTTGCGCAGCTGGTAGGTTCGCAACCCACCCGTATTTTCGCGCATCACAATTTCCTTACCAGTCACCGAAAGCACTTCCCCATCAGCATCAGCCACCACCACCTGGCCAGAGTCAAGCGCGGCATAATATTCCATACCAGTCGAAACTGTCGGAATTTCAGGACGCACCAGCGGAACCGCCTGAGCCATCATGTTCGAGCCCATCAAAGCTCGGTTGGCGTCATCATGTTCAAGGAAGGGGATCAACGCAGCGCTGATACCCACCACCTGATGGGGAGCCACATCCATATAATCCAGATTTTCCGGATTGGTGAAGATGAAACCGGAATGGAACCGGCAGGAAACCCGGTTGCCAACATATTCGCTTTCATCACTCAGGACTGCATTAGCCTGCGCAATGACGAATTTATCTTCGGCATCTGCAGAAAGGTACTCAATATCATTGGAGACATACGGAGCGATCAGAATTTCCTGATCAAGTTTGCTCAAAATGCTGACCAATTTACCATCGATACGGGTTAGAGCTGTGGCAATGGTTTCCCCACCAACCACAACATCTTCGCGCAGCGAGCGGTTGAGCAGGTTGGGATCGTTGGAACGCATGAACTTCAAAACACGCCGGTAGGGTGTTTCAATGAAACCGTATTCATTTACACGCGCAAAAGACGCCAGGCGGCCGATCAAACCGATGTTCGGGCCTTCTGGTGTTTCAATTGGGCAGATACGACCGTAATGCGAGTGGTGCACATCGCGAACATCGAAGCCGGCGCGCTCACGGCGCAAACCACCCGGACCAAGCGCTGAAAGCGTGCGTTTGTGGCGCAGCTCAGCCAGTGGGTTGGTCTGATCCATGAATTGCGAGAGCTGGCTGGAACCAAAGAACTCACGCAGGGCCGCAACAACCGGCCGGATATTCACCAGGGTAACTGGCGAGAGCTGTTCCTGGTCGCGAATGGACATGCGTTCTTTAATGACACGCTCCATGCGGCGCAGACCGATGCGCAGTTTATTCTGGATCAGCTCGCCAACAGTCTTGACGCGCCGGTTGCCGAGGTGGTCAATATCATCAGCGTGCTCTACATTATTATTAATGAGGATCATGCGCCGTACCAGGCGAATAATATCGCTCTTGGTAATGGTGCGGTGCGGGATCGGGACGTTCAGGTCCAGCTTCTGATTGAGCTTGTAACGACCTACGCGCTCAAGATCATAATGCCGTTGATCAAAAAGCTGTTCCTGCAAGAAAGCGCGGGCATTATCGAGGGTCGCCGGGTCACCGGGACGCATACGCTTGAAGAATTCAATCAATGCGGCCTGGGCAATGGTCTGGCTGCCAGAAAGATCCCATTCGGGTTCCTGGCGCAGCGTGGAAGCGATGAACATGCGATCAGGGTTGTTATCCACATCCTGGAACAGCGACAGGATTTCTTCATCCGACCCAGTGGTCAGCGGGGAATCCGGTCTGCCATCATCGATGGCAGCCAGAGCACGCAAGAAAACCGTAATCGGCACAGTGCGCTTGCGGTTAAACTTTAAGATGATGTAGTCGTTCTTGCGGGTTTCAAATTCCATCCAGGCGCCGCGATCCGGGATCAGCTTGGCCATGGCCAGCGAACGACCCGTGGCGCGATCGGATGGGGCTTCGAAATACACACCTGGGCTGCGGATCAACTGGCTGACAACCACCCGCTCCGTGCCATTGATAATGTAAGTACCCTTGTCTGTCATCTCGGGAAAATCACCCAGGAAAATATCCTGTTTGATCGGCTCAGGGACATCCGCGCCAGCCAGCAAAACAGAAACATACAACGGGCTGGAATAGGTCAGGTCACGTTCCACGCACTCTTCGATTGAATGTTTCGGGTCGCCGAACCAGTACTTGAGACCCCACTCCTGCGACTCAGTGCCGCGGCTGGGAAAGTATAATTTCATACCCTTGTTATACGATTCGATCGGTGAAACCTCGTGAAACAGGTCTCCCAAACCTTCGCGCTTGAGTCGCTCGAACGAATCGAGCTGCACTTCGATCAGGTTAGGAAGACGCAGGTCAACGGAGATGCGCGCATAATTTTTCTTGGAAAGAGCGGACGTCATCGATTGCTCCTACTTGAACTAAGATCTATAGAAATGGAAAAACCATCATTCCACACAGAATGACGGCGAAGGATCATTATATCGAATAAATTGGCAAACTGTCAATAGCTGGACTTTGAAAAATCGTAATTACCCACGGTCTCCAGGTTCAGGTCTTAACCATCGCAACAATTTCACGCGAATGAACGAATATCGGAGCTTTAACCGGCAGGTGCTTAGAAAACTTCCCGCAAGATGGGCAGCTTCCGCACCACCTGGCTGCTGAAAAACCAGCTCAACAGTATGCCAAGCAAAATGACCGTCAATGCTTTGGGTATCAGTGGCATCTGAACAGTAAGAAACACCAGCGCAAGCGGGTAAAGGATCAGCGGGTGGAAATAATACATGGCATACGAACTAAATGACAGGCTTTGCCAAACACGCCCAGCACCATTCAGCCTGGTTTGAAACAAAGCCAGGGCTGCCATCAGGGAAGACAGGCAAAAACTATTAAATAGAATTGCTGTAATCACTTTGATCGGAAGCTCAGAGTTGAGTGCTGTTGCGGGGACAGACATGCGCAAGCCTAAATATAGCAACCCCGAAATGAAACTGGCAGAAGCCCAGCCGGCCAGACCGGGCTTATATCCATCAGCGGTAAACCAGCTACCTTGTCGGGCATAAATCCCCAGGACGAAATAACCAAAATACAAAGGCAGGCGCAGAGGCTGAAAAACAAACAGATACCCGAAGTTTTTCCAGTCATCGATGTTATAAAACAGGTTAATGACCAGGAAGCAAACTGACATCAGCGCCCCAAAACTGATCCAGAGCTTCCAGGAAGGCTGCCGAACGAGTACCTGGCTGGACTGTAGGCGCAAGCTCGAGACATACACGAGAGCCAGTAGCACAAACATCAACATGAGTATTCCCAAATACCAGTAAACTGATTGCTGGTATAGCTTTGTCCAAAAATCAGTTCCCCAGAATTCAAACAGACCCATCGGAACCCCGCGCGAATAATAGTTCAGGTAAGTGGTGGGCGCTGCCAGCAATAAGACACCCGCCACCCAGGGGATGCCGATGCGCACAACTTTTTCCTTCAAAAAACCCGCGGCTCCGCGTTTCTGCAAAGATGGCATGGCAAGATAGCCAGAAATAAAAAACATCGCCTGCATGATGGGAACATCCACCAGCAAAACCAGCACGGTGAACAACAGGCTGCTTTGCGGATCAACAACATACCACCAGACAGGCGCATTGACCATATAGGTTATAGAACCATGCAGCAAAATCACCAGCAGGATTACAAAGGCGCGTAAATTTCCCAAAAAAATGGATGCGATCTGAATTAGCCATATTTCTCTCCCGCTAAAAATTATATTGACTCATAGTTGTGCATCACTGAATGAGAACAATGTCCAAAATTAATTCTCATCCGCCTGGGAATGTTCAATCCGTCAGCAAGTACATCCCTTGAGTAAATATATTATATATGCTTTGGTCTCTGAGCATATCTCCTGGCTAAATTAAACCTGACGGGGAAAAGCAAACCCCGCTTTCACTGATTCTCAAATTGAAAGCGGGACGTATGAATTAAGATTTTCAAGGGCAGATCAGCTCAGCCCCTTTTGAATAAATAGGAGGACAAGCGGCGGCAGCACAACCCCGACCCATCTACAGAAATACTGGCACAGATCTGAAACCTGGCCCGACTAGGCTTTATTTGCCAGGCCTTCAGAAGGACGTGCCTGACCTTTCCAAATATATTTATCACGATAGGCCGCCAACTCGGACTCACTGGCCACTGGCCGGAGCAGAATCTTGTTCCAATTCAACATGCCCTCCAGGCTTAAGGGATGTTGGTTTCCTTCAGGCATAAAACCAACGAAACCAGCATTGAAAGCGTTGGCATCCACCGAGTAGGCCAGGTCTGCAAGATAATGTTTGAAAACGCCAATGGTAGCCAGACGCCGGTCTTCACGTGGTAGCGCAGTTTCAAAAGTAATCACCACCCAACCATCGGCAGTCTCAGCCACGGCGGCCACAGTGGCTTCATGTCGCCAGCGCACAATTTGCTGGCCTCCGGGCGCAATTGAAGGATCCTTATCCACCCAGGTCCGCGTGGCCATAAAATCTCCGCTTTGTTTGTACAACCAGCCGCCCACACCAGCCCGCGGTGCAGATGAATTTTGGAAAAGCGCAGCCGGGATTAACTCCTCACCATTTTTAAGCGCAATCCCGCCAGCTCTGCACCAGGGACCAGGTTCATCATTTTCAAAATTGAGCCATAAAATACTGGCACCCACCGGATAATCAGCCGCGTTGGCGCTGGCTTTGATCAGCGTACCATTTTTCAGATACCACAAAGGCTTGGGAGCCAGGCCTCCAGGTGGCGTATTGCCGCGTATGTGCTGGATATGCTCGGCTACCTCATTGCAAACTGCTGATGTCACGATCAATTCATTGCTGGATGCGCTTTCTTCTCGCCAGCCTGTGATATTTTCCTTTTTCCATTCGATCAACACCTGGCGAAATTCATTCCAACGTCTGTTATCAACCACTTCACCAACCTTCGGATTGGTTGGTGTCGGGCCGCTATTTTCCCAGCTCGTGCTTTCCACCTCCTGGGTGCGTAAAGGCGTCAGCCGGACAATTTCCTTCCACATCCATTCTGGAAATTCATCCTTGCGAGCTCTCAGCAGTTGACCAGCCTGGTCACCGCTTAACGACTCAAGCTCATATTCATCCTCATCCAGGCGCAGATCGATGAGCGCCTTGCGGCGATTGTGAGCCAAAGGCGAACCCAATCCGTGCAAATTATCGGCCAGCCTGGCTTTCCAGGCTGGGTCACTGGTCCGGGCCAATTTCGGCTGGTTTACCGTTGGGCCCGGATTGGCCGCTGCCAGGGGCGCCGAAAGCGGATCATACATGGCAAGCCGGGCTTCACAAAGGCTCTTAATGGCAGCATCGTCCTTGTTTTTGAACTCATCATTGATATCAGCCGCATTCAGATTGATCAGCAAGTCACGTGGGTCGGCCCAGGAACCATGCGCACTGCGATAACGCATCCCGGAAAAATGAATAACCATATACTGCAGCCAGACCGGATACTTATCGGGGTGAGCGCGGAACTCAGCCACCACATCCTCCAATAAGGCTTTGTGATCCTTTTGCGCCAGGACTGTTTTGTACTGGAGCATTTTTCCACGGACGATATCAGCCCGGGTTACGTTCAACGGGGCAGACACAAAAAGATTGACATCCATGGGAGTATTCAAAACTGCATCTGCCTGGTCAACTTCGGCCTTGATACTGTTCAAGCTGTTGTTGGCGGTCACCAGTTGGCTCAGCAGCGTCGTGTTCTCATTATTTTTTTGTTGAACAGCTTGTGAAAGTTGCTCAGGCGCGCTGCGCGCCGCGCGTGCCACCCAATAGTTCTTCAAGTCATTAATTTCCTTTTCAATGGCACGATTACTGTTTGAGGCCTTAAGCGATTGCAGCAGTCGATCGATAAAATCAAGGATGGGTTTCTCTGTTTTGGTAAACGGCAGCACTCCAAGCAGGTCTCTGTGTACCTGGTTGATTGTATTGATGGAAAGCTGCTCAATCTCGGGGAACTGTTGTCGCAGCAGGTCTGAGACGGATTCAGAAGTGAAGTAGCGATGCAAACTATCGAAGTCCTGCGCACTCTTATAGCGCAGCAGGTCTGCCTGGAGCACAGTCAGGCGGGCTTGCATTTTGGCAACCAGCACCGCAGCGCTTTGCAGCGCTGGTGTGCGCGCATTTTTTACCTGGGCAGCGCTGGCACAAGCCTTGTCGATCACCAGGCGGCGGGCCTTGATGTTTTCGTAACTGGCGCTTAACGCATATAGACCTTCGAGTTCAGCGTTAACCAGCGGCAGGGTCACGTTCTGCAGATCGTTATACTGTTTTTCGGCTGCCGGACGGGTGGGGTCGGTGGGAGCCTTCCAAAGATAGATGTTCTTTCTGGTTTGGATAGTTTGCAGAACCGTTTTACGATGCTGCTCCCACTCCATGGTCCGCTGAGCAACAAAATAAATCTCCTTACGAATGTCTTTGATCTGCGGCAAGTATGTGGCGAAGGTCTTATGGAAATTAACGATACTCTGGATTTCATTCGGGTCTGTTTGTGGAAATCTTTTGGCAATTTCCGCCTGGGGCTGCTGCGACATGAAATAATTGCGCAAACCGGTATTAAGCGCAAGCATATCGGCCATGACCTTTTTTTGTGCTTCGATGAAGGCCGGTTTCTCGCTCTCGATCTGGGCGTCAGACTTATTCTTATATTCCGCCCACAGGTCAATTTCACGGAAAAAGATCAGGAAATCCCGCAGTTTCATCTCGCGCAGCGGATAAATGGTTTGCATTAAAAATGGATTCTGCCATTGGAAATTTAATTCTGAATTGCCAGACATAACACTGCTCCCGTTCCAGTTGGAATAATTGGATAATATTTACCTGATAATATTATATGGTTTAGGCAGAGAGAATACAATAGATTAAAGCCAAATGGATCTGTAACGAACCTTCGAGATTTATCTATCCAGGGCTTTCTCGGCAGGTGCTTTGGCCCAAAGCAAAACCGGTCAACCCAGCTTGCAGATAGTCGTCACCCACAAGAAAACAGGCTGTCTCCATAAAGAGCAGACAGCCTGTTTTTTACCATTCTGGGACAGTATTACCTTTATCTTAGCCTACTTTTTGGGTCCTTTTGGATTGCCTTTATTACCACCAGCACTATTCCCATTGGAATGGCTGCTATTTCCGTTACCGTTGCCGTGATTACTATTTCCACCAGCGCTGACACCATTCCCGTTATTACCATTTGCGCTGCCACCCGGTTGCTCGAAGATGGCAGGTACTGCAGATGGGTCTGGTGTTGGCACATCCGTGGGGGTCGGGGCGGGGGTTTCCAACGGATCAGCACGCCCTGACATGATTGCCCCCAAATTTTGCATCGGGTTCTTGTGACCAGAGAATATCTGCTTAAATTGGCCCCAATTGGATGCAGTTGTGCCATCCGGCAGTGTCAGCATGCTGTAATCGCCCGATTTTTTAGCGGCAATGATATCTGCACACAGAGAAGCATCACTCTGCAATTCATAAGACATCCAGCAAGCCTGGGCGATCACCCCGTAGCCAGCACCTTCCTGGTGAAAACCATCCACTACAGCATAATCCAGGCCAAAGAAAGCGGCGATCATCGCTCCAACCGGATTTTCGGCGATTTCTGCACTGGGCACAAGTGGGTCAACTGTAATGGATTGTCCGATCATCGAAGAATTTTCGGATGGGACCTGGGCGGCATCCAGTGTCACAAGCCCAAGTTTAAGAGCCTCATCCAGGCTGAGCGTCACTGTTTGCAGGCTCATGCTTGGATCAGTCAGCGTAACCACCACGCTGACAACGTTGTTGATATCAGTTTGGAGCGTTATGGATTGAACAGTACCTGTAATGGAGGCAGGCGGGGTTGTTGTAACGATGATGTTCGTGGATGCAGTGGAAGGTGCGGCCATGGCTGTACCAGATAATGTGATTAATACAGCCACCACCATGGTAAATCCTGCGAGCATTTTGAATTTTGGCATTCTAGACATCCTTTCCACGAGAAAATTCCCGTTAGAATTTAATACTAGCGTGGATAAAGGATTTGCTCAATAGGTCATTAGGGGGACGTCGGAGCAGAAGCCTGATATTTCATTCACCCCGCACGATCAGAAATACCAGGTCAACCCAGGTTAATAACCGGGAGATATTCCGTCACCACCTGCCGGGTAGGAGCAGGCAGCCGGTAGACAGCCTCGCGCACCATCATCGCCAACATAACATCCCCAAGCACAGATTCAAAGTGCTGGAAGATCACTTCCAACAAGCGTGAATACATTTCTGCCGCGGCTTCTGGGGATGAGAAAATAGTCTGATCGTTTACACTACTGGCAGTGATGCTCAGATTCCAATCGTGCGCAGTAGCCTTAAAATTGACATCCCGGACGATTTGGTTAAGCATGACACGCCCGATCAATTTCTCAATCTTACCAAGCAGGCTGCTGACCAGACCAGAAAAGGCGTTGTGCAGCAGGTACTCCGTCCAGGCTTGCGTGCGCGGCTCGCTGCTGAATAAGATGCTGGAAACTTTCTCTTCCTTCCAGGCATGGATCTCGTTGACACCACCTGCAGAATGCAGGATTTGGGTTGGGGTAATAAACAAGGTGTAATACGGTGCGCCACTCTGCCCGGGGAACAACACCAATGCTTCCGCTTTGGGCCAACGCACCCGGCCCAGCGCTGGCACAGGATGCGCCATCCATTCCGAAAATTGCTTTTTCAGGCTGGGGCCGCTTGCAAAAACACCGCGCAGATCATTCTTCTGCTCGATCAGGATCTTGAAAACGCGGACGTCCTGAGGGGTCAGCGCCAGCATACGCATCAAAGCCCGGGGGTTGGATCCAGTCAAAGTTTCAAGCCAGGTAGCAGGGTCAACTCTTTCGACCAGATCATCGTCCCGGTAGACTGTCACTAATTGTCCGCGCACAAACAGCAGAATCTGGCCGGTCTGAGCCGGGATATCCACAAACACCAGGCCAGTTTGTAAATCATATTGGTAGGCCTGGATGGAATCAGCCAGCCTGCCCGCCAGGACGTCGGTTTGCTCTGTAAAATCGGGAGAAAATAATGGAGTTAGCATCATGATTGGTCTAAAAGAATATTAGCCTTTAATATGAACAGAGGCATTTCAAGAACGTTTCAAGTTATTCAGTGTTTATCATTACGTTAAGAAGATACAAATTTGGCACAAACGTTGTAGAATAATAAAATCTGATCACCAGGAGGAAGTATGGCGGAAACAACCGGCAAGCTCTCAGTAAATGATAAACGTGAAACTTTTGGTTGGGGAATGTACGACTGGGCGAATAGCGCCTTCAGCACTACAGTAGGAACCGTCTTCCTTGGGCCTTACCTGGCTTCTCTAGCCAGCGCTGTGGCCAAACTTTCTCCGGATGGCATGGCTCACCTGGGTCCGATCCCAATTGCGCCCGATTCCTTCCTGCCATATTGTGTTTCCTTCTCGGTGGGAATGCAGGTGCTTTTCCTGCCGATCCTGGGCGCAATCGCAGATTTCTCGCACATGCGCAAACAGATGATGCAGATTTTTGCAACCTTCGGCGCAATTGCAACCACGCTCTTATTTTTCGTCTCCGGCGACCTGTGGTGGCTCGGCGGGCTGTTATTTATCCTTGCCAACCTTGCCTTTGGCGCATCCATGGTGTTCTATAATTCCTACCTTCCCGATATCGCCAGCGAGGACAAACGCGACAGCGTCTCGTCTTACGGCTGGGCCATGGGCTACCTGGGTGGCGGCCTGCTGCTGCTCCTGAACCTGGCCTTTTACCAATTCCGCGAGAAACTCGGTATCCCAACAGGGTTGGCAGTCCGCATCAATCTGGCATCGGCTGGCGTCTGGTGGCTCGGATTTTCATTCTTCACCTGGGCGCGCTTGCGGCCCCGTCACGCCCACCGCGCCTTACCTGCCGGGGAATCCTACGTCAGCGTGGGCTTTAAACAGTTGCGCCTGACGATTGGCGAGTTAAAACACTTCCCTGAAACCATGCGCTACCTGCTGGCATACTTTCTGTATAACGATGGCATCCAGACCGTTATCGCGGTCTCGGCCACTTTTGCAGCAGCGCCGCTCATCCGTGGCGGTTTGGAAATTGACACCGGCACCCTGACCATCGTGATCCTGATGATCCAGTTCATGGCCTTCTTTGGAGCCTTGTTCTGGGGCAAGCTGGCTGGCTGGATTGGCGCAAAAGAATCGATCATCGTCAGCCTGGTGATTTGGGCTGGCGTGGTGATCTACGCCTACGGTGGCTTATACGGCGATAGTCGCGTTGCACAGTTCTTTGTGCTGGGCGCTTTCATTGCACTGGTCATGGGCGGCTCCCAGGCTATCAGCCGCAGTCTGTTCTCACAGATGATCCCAACCGGCAAAGAAGCCGAATTCTATTCCTTCTACGAAGTTTCAGAACGCGGCACATCCTGGATTGGCCCACTGCTGTTCGGGTTGATGAATCAGCTCTTCGGCAACCTGCGTTTGGCAATCCTCTCATTGATTTTCTTCTTTGTCGTGGGTCTGCTGATCCTGCCATTCGTCAACGTCAAAAAAGCCATCGC
>JAPLGT010000209.1:626-10179 GCA_026390035.1 Chloroflexota bacterium | reverse complement strand
AGCGCACTCGGCACCCGGCAGAAGCAGCAGGGCAGTTTCTTGGGGTGAATCTTTGACCACCAGCGTGGATTGGATGTACCAGGGCTGCTGGTGGAGCATTCCGCGCAGTGCGACGATCTCACCGGGCTGGCGTAATTGCATGCCGGATTACTGAACCTCGGCGATGTAGATTTCGAAGGCGCCCAGGTGAATTTCGGCCAGGTTTTCTGCAGTCTTGCTGCGCCCGGCGCTGGAGAAGATAGTGCGGGCGTTTCTATAAGGCAGGTCGCTGAAATTGAGGTTTTCGCGTTTGCCGGAGAAACTCAGCAGGACCAGCACGCTCTGTTGGCTGGTGGTACGCAGGAAGGCCAGGATTCCGGCGTTATCTGCCTGCACGGGCGTGTAAGCGCCCTCGACCAGCGCCTGGTTGGACTTGCGCACGCGCAGCATACGCTTGTAAAAATGCCAGAGTGAGAGCGGGTCGGCGTGCTGATCGCGGACATTAATTCCGCCGCTGTAATTGGGGTTAACTGGCAGCCAGGGCTGCACGGCGGTCGGGCAGAAACCGGCATTGGCGGTATTGGACCATTGCATGGGGGTGCGGTTTTTATCACGCGACATGCCGGCAGCCATGCGGGCGGCTTCGGCTGGCGCGATCTTGAGATCGTCGACCAGGCGCTGGTAGTACCAGGTGGCCATGGTGTCGCGCAGGCGCGCCGGGTCGCTGATCAGGAGGTCGGTCATGCCAATTTCCTCACCATTGTAGATGAAGGGCGTGCCTTTGAGGGTCAGCATGGTGGCCAGCGCCAGGCGGGCGCGTTCGGCATCGTGAATGCCATCGGCGAAATGCGTGTAGACACGCGAGCTGTCGTGGTTGCCGAGGGTGTTACAAGGCCAGGCTTGGGTTGAGATCTTTTCCAGGATGGCCAGGCGTTCCTGCTGATTGCTGCGGATCCAATCCGGGGTGAGCGGCGCTTGTTTACGCATCAGGGGAAAGTTGAAGACCAGGTTTAACTCGTCGGTGCCATTGCCCATGTATGCGGGGTCGTCATCTTCGCCTACCAGCATGCGGTCACCGGGGTATTCATCCAGGATGGCGCGCAGTTGTTTCATCAAGTCATGCACGCCGGGCATGCCATATTGGTATTTGAACATCTCACGCCAATAAAGCTGCACTTGGGCCTGTTCTTCGGGGGTTTTGGCCTGGTCTGCCAGGTGGCGCAGCCCGGCAAGATCGAGCGGCACACTGTGCGGGGTCAGCAGGGGGTCTTCAAAGATGGTGCCGATGGCATCCAGGCGGTAGCCGTCCACGCCCATCTCCAGCCAGAAGCGCACGGCCTGCCACATGGCGGCGACCACCTGCGGGTTATGCCAGTTCAGGTCTGGCTGCTGGCGCATGAAGTAATGATAATAGTACTGGTTGCGTTCAGGCGCATAGGTCCAGGCATCTCCATCGAAGCAGGATTGCCAGTTGTTGGGCGGCGAATCGGCCCAGACGAACCAATCGGCTTTGGGGTTATCGCGGCTGGATTTTGATTCCAGGAACCAGGGGTGTTCGTCGGATGTGTGGTTGAGCACCAGGTCGAGGATCACGCGCAGGTCGCGGGCGTGGGCTTCGTGCAAAAAGCTCTTGAAATCGTCCAGGCTGCCGTATTCGGGCGCAACGCCGCAATAATCCGAGATATCGTAGCCGCAGTCCCAGTTTGGAGAAGGAAAGTGTGGCGAAAGCCAGAGGGCATCCACACCCAGGTCTTTGAGATAATCGAGTTTGTTGATGATTCCTTTGAAGTCGCCAATGCCATCGCCGTTGCCATCCGCGAATGAGCGCGGGTAGATCTGATAAAAAACAGCTTTTTGCCACCATTTTAATGTCATGAACGCCTCCTGAAGGTTGAGATGATTTTACAGTAAAAAACCGGTACGAGAAAGTGGCATTTTGGAAATTTTGCAACCATTATAATTTCAACTGTTTTGGGGTTACATTTTCATCCAGCGCTGAGCAGCTGGACAGTGAATGTAACGATAGGCACTGTATCTCTTGAAAGCTGAGCCGGATGTGGGGGTAAAATATGTCATTGTTGTTGTGGGTCTGGTACTGGCACTGCTAGTCTTGGCGAGCAGGAACAAATAAAAATTATTGGAGGTTTGGTTTGAAAAAGATTATTTCGTATGTGTTGTTTTTTCTGGGGGTTTTGTTGGTAGTGGGAGCCGGCTATTATGCCTGGCATACCTCCAGCCCGCAACCTGCTGCCGTGCTGACAGCGGGCGATGTGCCCGCGAGCATCGCAGGGTTACCCCTGGCGCAAACCCAGACTGGTGCTGAGGCGTTGAGCAGCATCAAGCAGCTGCACGGCCTGGATTTTCCGCTGGTTTCTGGAACTGTGGCGCAATATGGGCAGAACAGCGCCACCTTGTGGCTGGCTGAAACCAGCTCGGATGCGCAAGCCCTGGATTTGATCACTCAAATGGAAGCAAAAATTGGGCAGGGCGGCTTGCCTTTTACGCCGATGGGTGTCTTTCAGTTTAAGAATCGTAATGTATACATGCTGAATGGTGCGACCCAGACGAATTTTTATATTCAGTCGGGCAAAAAGGTCTTCTGGCTGGCGATTTTACCGGAACAGGCTGAACAGGCCATGAAAGAACTACTGGTTTATTACCCATAAGCGAAAAGTGGTGATGGCATGCAGGGCCTGGTCAACAGCTGGCCCTGCATTTGTAGATTGTTAAAGTTGATGCGCAAAATTTTGGTCAATGCCAGAATGTGCGCATGCTGGTCACCGGCAAAGATTCGCCGGTGCCGTTTGCTGCGTTTTGCTCAGGGTGGTGATCCTTCTGACGGCAGCGGCGCATCTCATCAAAAAACGCCACTATTACCAGGAAGATCGCCACACTCGCTGGGGCAGGCTCGTTTGCATTGACAGCTGGAGGTGGTAGTTTTGTCTACCAGATCAGTGTCTATAACAGGATTTGTAAAAGCGGCTGAAAAATAGGCTTGATTTCAGGCAGGTTTGCTGCTTGTGAACTGAGCCAATGTGGCCTGGCAATGAGATGGGATCAGGCGCATATCTGGCCGGTTTTTGTAAAACTGGTGCAAATCTGTCAGAGTTTCACGGTAAGCAACTGTATCAGGAAATAGGAAGTTTGCCAGCCGGTGGGGTGGACGGTTTTCGGTGATACTGCGTCCCAACCAGGCTGCGTCAGCGACGAAAAAATAGGTCAGCCCGCTTTGGTCACGGGCCAGGATTCCCATTTGTCCGGTGGCGTGACCAGGCAGTTCAACCGCCAGCAAGCTTTCATCGCCGAGAAGGTCAAAGCCGGTTGTGAATGGCGCATATTCGGGTGCTAACGGTCGCGGAACAGAAATTGCGACTGGGGCCGCGCGTTCTGAAAAATCCGTGGGGATCAGACCTGGTAAATAAGCGTGGGAAAGGGCTGCCAGCCCGCGCAGGTTGCGCAGCGAGGCAAATGCCTGTGGCAGGTAGACATATTTTGCGCGCGGAAAATCGCCCAGCGCGGCGATATGGTCTGCATGAAAATGGGAGATGAAAATCCGGGTGATATCGGTTGGTCGAATATTTAGAGTCGCAAGCTGCTTGATTGCCAGTTGGTCAGGGCGCAGGCTGACGGGGGTTGCCAGGCGATAGAGCCGGTTAGGGAAACGGCTGGTTTCATCAAAAAAACGTTCAGAATAACCCGTATCGAAGAGCATTGCTCCATAATGGGGATGTTCAAACAGCGCAAACATGGCTGGAAAGCGAATGTTTCGCCAGCGCCCGCCCTGAATGGCGATGTGTTCAGGGCAGGAACAGTAGCCTGCCGAAAAAATGGAGACGTTAACTGCGTTCATGAATTCTCCTTGCGCCACCAAACCACAAAACGTTCAAAACCTTCATCCACCGAAACCCGTGGTTGATAGCCCAGCTCAGTGCGGGCCGCACTGATATCGAGGGTGGTGCTTTTCGCCAGCACCCCGACCATGTAACGGGTCAGAATTGGTTCCGGCTGTCCTGGCAGCAGGCGGCAAAGCCCTTCCAGCATTCCGGCCAGTCCCATTGCCAGCGGAAATGGAATCTGTTGATGCGGGTACTCGTATCCGAGCGCCTGGCAGAGTTTCTCTACCAGCGGCCAGAGCAGCTGAGGCTCGCCGTTCGTGATGTTGTATTTTTTGCCCAGCGTGTCCGCTGACGATTCAGCGCATAACAAAAGCGCGTCGACCACATTTTCAACGTATGTAAGGTCGGTGATGGTTTTCCCATCGCCAATGATCCGCAGGCGGCCGCGCTGCAAGCGGCCAATCAGGCGAGGCAGGATGGCCTGATCGCCTTCTCCGAAAATAGCCCGCGGGCGGATGGTGATCACGGGCAGTCCACGTTCGTAGGCCCGATCAATCTCAGCTTCGGCCAGCAGTTTGGTGCGCGCGTACTCGTTTGCGGGTAGGCGGGGCAGCGGCGCATCCTCGCGCAGGTTCAGCCTCGCTTCGTAGCGAAAATATATACTCGGCGTTGAAACATGCACAAGGCGCCGCACCGCCCCAGCTGTGCAGCCAGCAATTACATTCTGAGTCCCAACCACGTTTGAGCGATAAAACTCACGAGCCGGACCCCAGGCTGAAGAAAGTGCGCCTGAGTGAAATACCACTTCCTGGCCCTGGCAAGCTCTACGCACCGCCGCTGCGTCTGCCAGGTCGGTACGCACTGAAAGCATGCCTTCCCGTTCCAATTCGGCTAACAGCTGCGGGTTGCGTCCTAATACCGTCACAACGTTGCCCTGGCTTTTTAAGCGTCGGGCTAATGCTTTGCCCAGAAAACCGGTCGCACCGGTCACGAGTGTTTTCACTTCAAGCTCTTTTTTGCCAATTCTGCCAGTTTTTCGCGGATGATTTTGGAGTTGTGGCGGATGTCTGTTGGAAAAGCCGGGTGAAACAGGATGGTTTGTATGGATTGGGTCGATTTGTGAGCTTTAGCCAGCCGGAGCAGCTCCACCCGGAGCTGGTTTTGGTCAGCAGCCCGGCTGTCTGACGTCATTTGGATCCACAATACTGGCACAGTGATGCCAGCCTGGAGAACGCCGACCAATGCGCTGCGAAATACCTGCGGGTGTGAGTTGAAGATGCCCTCCACAGACTCGGTAAAAAGCGTTTCCGTGGCAGTCAGTACACGGTGTGATTTACGTCCGCAGTACCACAGCCGTCCTTTCTCGTCGAAATAGCCCAGATCGCCCATGCGGTGGACAATGGAGTTATCAGCATCGCGAATTTTTGCCAAGAGAGTGGCTTTTTCCTGACCGACGTAGAGCTCGGTTACCGCGGCTCCCTTGACGGTGATTTCGCCAACCACGCCAACCGGCAAATTGAGGGCCGTATGCCACTGCGGAATAATCCCGTCATGGATGGGGATAATCCGCACCTGGGCGCCTTCCACCGGACGGCCAATGCAGATTCCGGCGCCCTGCTCTGAAAGATAGCTCGTCTCGGTCAGCACTTCGCGACTGTTGACAATCGAGACTGGCAGCGTTTCGGTTGAGCCGTAGACGCCAAATAACTCGGCTTCATCCAGCAACAGCCGGCGGAACATTTTTTGGACGGGTACTGGTGCAGGCGCGCCAGCGCTGATGATCTTTTTCAGGCTTTCTAGCTTAATCTTATTTTTTACGCCATAGCGCGCCAATCTATCCAGAGCTGCGGGAGAGACGAACATCGTATCGACTTTCTGATGTTGGATGGCGGCAGCCAGCCTGGCTGGATTGACCCGCGCTGGAGCCGGAAAGCGCAGGTCTGGGATGATCGCCGTCACGCCCAACAGGCAATCAATCAGGGCAAAGAGCGGAAAGGCCGGTAGGTCAACTTCATCCCCATGCAGCTGCAGGGTCTTGACCAGCATCTCGATTTGCGCCGCAAAATTTGCATGTGTATAGACGACCCCTTTGGGTAAACCGGTGCTGCCGCTGGTATAAACAATGGCTGCTTCAGATTCTGGAAGGACCGCTAGTGGTTGGAATTCGGAGGCAGACGCCCCGGCGCGGGCCAGGTCTGGTAGGCTGAGGTTCAGGCGCAGGCTGTCTTTTCCCCAACCGAAGAGCAGCCGAATTGCGTGCGTCAGGGTCGAGCCAAAGTAGACTTCTGGTTCTGCATCGGCCAGGCAGTGGCGGACGTTTCGCAATCCGATGGCAGGGTCAAGCATGACCGGCACAATCCCGGTTTGCAGCAGGGCAAAAACCAGCGCGAAAAAATCCACACTCGGGGGGGCCATCAGCACTGCGCGTGTCCCCAGGCGAATACCATAAGAGCACAATCCGTTTGCGAACAGGCGGCTGCGCTCGTTCAATTGACGGTAGGTGACTGTTTTCCACGAGTGGCGACTGCCAGGAATGATTAAGGCCGGCTTCTCGGGAAACCGGTCTGCATTTTCTTGAAGGCGGGCGGCAAGATTATTAGACATGGTTGCAGGCTTATGTATTCATCAAGTGGGCTTTGATCACACGGATCTGTTCATCAGGCGATTCAACTGCAGCGTAGTGGGCAGTTTGCGGAAAAACGTGCAGGTCAGCTTGATGGTAAAGTGCGCGCATGGCTGCCTGTTCGTGGGGTGTCGTCAGTCTATCGCGGCTCATTTCCATCAGCAAGATTTTCCCAGGCCAGCCTGCCAGATCGGCAGGCAAAAACCGATAGTGGCTGTGAAAATCTTGCAACAGGGCAAAGCGGTTCGAGAGTGCTGCGCGGGTCTGGCGGCGAATGACTTCCTGAAAGTGAGCGCGCCAAAAAACGTGTGAGCAGCTGGGGCGAGGAAAATATGCAAGCATGGAGACCTGCATCAGCCAACGGATCAGGCCAAAAGGTAGCAGGCGCAGCAAGCCTAGATACATGCTGGCTTTACGGGCGTGCTGCGGGTTGGGCAGCCCGGTGTGGGTCAGGATCAGGCGGTTTACACGGGCTGGATGCTGCCGTACGAGGGCCTGAGCCACGAACCCGCTGGAAGAACCTCCCAGAAACGTGGCTTGCTGAAGCCCCAATCCATCCAGCAGGGCAACCAGCCCATCACAAAGCGTCTGCACCTGCCCAATGGAAGGCGGGTAAGTGAGCGAAATTACTCTGAAGTGGGTTTCGAGTGCCAATACATACAAAAACGAGGTTTCGGCTTCGCCCATAAAACCTGGTAAAAGAATGATCGTTTCATTCCCGGTGCGGCTGTCCAGCCATGACCAGCCTTGCGCAGCTCCAACCTGGGCACTCTGGATGGGGTGGGTCTCCATGAAGCGCCGATAAAGAGTTGTCAGGTCAGGCTCAGTTGATGATCTCATAATGTCCACCGCGTTCCACACGGTAACGCTGCCCGCGCCAAAGAATGGCGTTGTCAGAAAAGAGCAGAAATACAATTTGAAACGGCAGAACCAATGCCACGAGCAAGAGCAAAAACCAATCCCGGGCGGGTGCTATTTCTTTCAGTATCCGGCGCTCGCCCCAGAAATAAACCATGTAAAAAACCAGGAGACAGGCAGCCAGTGCCAGCCAGGCCGGGAGGCCGCCGCCAAAGGCCAGCAAGAATACCAGGCCCGGCAGGAGATTGGGTGCACTGGCAGCAAAGGTCAGGATTTGTTGGCGTACAGGAAATCTGGGCAGCATCAGTTCGCGCGGAAAAACAAACCAGCGCTTCATCTGGGCCAGGAAAGCGTTCAGGCTGGGAAGTTCATTATCCACGTTGTAGATGGCCGGGGTTTGCAGGTTGCGCAGACCAGCTTGCAGCACTCGCTGGGCCAGTTCGTGATCGTCATCCAGTCGTTGCTCCATTCCATTTAATCCGCCGATCGAGTCAAAATCGGTACGTTTGAGTGCGTAGAGATGGCCGGTAATGGTGTACGGATCGCTTAGATAGGTGAGGGGAATATAGTTCAGGAGGGCATTGGCGTTGACAAAGGCGCTCATCAGCCCGCTCCAGGCTGAGCGCGAGTTGGTATAACATGCCAGTCCGAAGACTGCGCCAATGCCCGGTTGGAGTAAATATTGGACTAATATTGTCAATGTGTTGTGGCGCAAAATTATATCATCGTCGATGAAGCAGACGATCTGCCCGGTACTCAACTCCAGCCCGGCTAACTGCTTGACTGTCTTTAGGGCCACACCAGGCGCAGCGGTTCGGCCAGCATACACAGCTGGGCGTGCTGGCGCCAGGACCAGCTTGGGCTTCCAGGAAGGGAAGGCTTCCATTAATTCGTGGCAAAGTGCCTGCGAAGCAGTATCCTGCGCGTCGCAGACGACAATTTGTTCCAGGTTACCTGGGTAGTGCAATTGTGCCCGAATGGTTAAGACTGCCCGCAAATTATTTGGGCTGACTGTTACCGGCTGGATCAGGCTCAATGCTGGCCATTTCTGCGGCGGCTGGGGCGCTGGTTTTTGTTCAAAGAAATGCCAGATGGCAGCTGTTTTCCAGGCGCGATCAATAACGTATAGGATAGTGAAAGAAAGCGCGAATATGGCAAGCCAGGACATGAGCGGTTCTCCGTTCAGGGTGTTGGTTATTCGCTCCCGTGCGAGCAGCGCGGCCGAAGGGTCTATTGTAAGTCAGTTCTGGCAGACCTGACCGGATTTTGAACCCCATTTATTCGTTTCTCATATTTACTCACGGGCTGCCAGTTTTAGGCGATAACCCAGCCCCTGCCCGGTCTCCCAACTGATCACATAAATGTTATTAGTTGGGGCAGGTAGCTTCAATGTCCTGCGGAATGTGTCATGATCTGGACAGACAAAATGAAAGTTTATGGGAGAGTGGCTGTGGATAAGCGGACAGGCACAACACACATCCGACCGGGTTCCTGTTTTTTCCCAGTCCTGGGCCGGGTGTGTTTCGGTCAAAACGGATGCGTTGGGGGGGCGCATTCTTGATCCCGGGAAATGTTTCATTGATTGTTTATACACTTACTTTCATATGACAAATGTCAGGTTCAATATGAGTTGGATTTTGCTAAACTATTATTAATGCTTAGTTACTTGGTTCGTCTAAACGTTTTTTCAAGGGTAAGTAAACATCAGAAGTTTTAGGCTGTCAAAGAGTTGATTCTGGAACAATTTCGCCATTGCTAACCTTAGAAATATTGAGCAGAAAGGTAGATTAATTTATGGACACTTTTAAATTCTGGCTTACTATAATTTCCGGATTACTCAGTATTATTTTGCTTATCCTACAAATAGTAAAAGCTTATAAAGATATAAATTTACCAGGCTGGTTAATGGACTTTATTTCGAAACCATTTGCATCTCTCGGTCAAACCATATTATTTTCATTAATTAGTATTTCAGTTATATCGGGATTTCTATCCTATAACAATCAGACGCCAACGAAGAATGGGAATTTGATACTCGGACTTTATAAAGGTTATGATTTTGAATCGGCAAAAAATTCATTAGATACCAAGCCCTTTATTCCAATACCTCTCACGAAAAAATATAAGGCAGTGATCTCTTCAGAGGCTGCATTTGCACATACTGGTTCTAATTCATTTCAACTTATTGTTGATACAAAGGCTTACCAAACCGATCCAGCAAATGAATATGCAGGTGTGGCAATTATTAATAATAATT
>JAPLGT010000209.1:0-574 GCA_026390035.1 Chloroflexota bacterium | reverse complement strand
TCATCGGACTTGCCCGGAATAAATTTTATTTCCGCCTGGATCTTCATTCCAAATTCTGAGCCGATCCGAGATCATAATTTTCTGGCTCACATTCTGGTTTATAAATATGATAAGAATCGCAACCCCATTGGGTTTACAAGCAGAGATACGAAGGTCGAGCCCGGAAAATGGACACACCTGGTGATAGGTACGTTTCAAAACACCAGCTCCATACCAGATTTTATATGGAATGGAGATATAAACGAACTTTATGTTTCGATCTGGAGTGATAAAGATTATAACGGATCAATTTATATCGATGACATTGAACTTTATCGATAGTTTCTGTTGAGAAAAGAGATC
Organism: Chloroflexota bacterium; assembly: GCA_026390035.1. Lineage (GTDB taxonomy): Bacteria > Chloroflexota > Anaerolineae > Anaerolineales > Villigracilaceae > UBA5195. The sequence continues at coordinate 232 of JAPLGT010000209.1, read as the reverse complement.
AAAGTAACCTGGGTGTGTGCCACACCACTGGGCAGACTTCGCCTACCTATGGACCTGTAAAAGCCTGCGATACGCCCCCGAAGGGTGTTATTTTTTGGTGGCTGTGCGAGTTGTTACGCAGGCGACAGATAAAAAGAATCCCATCCCCTGCCCGGTCTCCCAAAAACGGTAGAGGCTGAAAGAGTCTTTTTTGCGGGGGCAAACCAGCGATTATTAATCGTCCGAGCAGCAG
>JAPLGT010000067.1:0-16637 GCA_026390035.1 Chloroflexota bacterium | reverse complement strand
CTGGTTGACCGTTCTGACCGAAGAGATTTGAGCATTTTTCAGATCGGCTTGCGTTCCATTGAACGCTGGCTGACCAATTCCATGGCCGTCTTGGTCACGCTTTTTTTGCCTGACCACCCGAAACTGTCAGGTAGCTAGAAAAGTTTTAGTGAATCCAAATTATTTCAAATTGTGCTTGGATACCCATCGCTTACGGAAGTATTTGAATCGATGTTATTCCTCCGTAGAGATGCTCCTGTTAATCAAGCTGATATCCTCCAATACAACATCTGGTTTTATACAAAGTTACAGTGGGAATTTAATTTTTATTTGGGACTTATTGGGGTGTTCTTCCTGCTTTTCTTTGGACTTTTTCTCTGGTTGAAAAAGCCTGACCCAATTTACAAACAACTAATCGCCCCCTTTTTTATACTTGTTGCTTGCTCAATTGGTAGTACTTATTGGTTGTTGAAACTTTCTAATATCCCCCTACTTGGTAGCGAACGAGTATCTGCAAGAATGATAAGCCTGCCAGTGGTTCTTTTGATGATAATAGGCACAATTAACTTTCAGAACTGGCTTAATCAAAAGAGACCGGGTGAATGGCAACTACTAACATATATTAGTATGCTCATATTGTTTGCAATTGATCTTTATAATAACCTTCGGGTCTGGCGAATAAGTGAATCCGCATCATTTTTTGGATCAACACCTTTGAATCCGGCAGGTAGTCTGATTGCCAACCATACAGATCCAGCTTACATATTATTTATCACGATAGGCTTGATTCTGACAATTTTTACATCGGTGTTATTAACACTCCTGGTCATTCGAGAAAAAAATGCTTCATCTGTTTAATTGGACTTTTGACAAATCGAAGGCTTGTCAAAAAAGGTGGAACTGCATGACAATTGGGAGTTGTGGACAACCAATATCAGCAGTTCCAAGGTGGGGTTTACCAGAACTTCGCCAAATATAAACGCACTGATGCGCTCATGGATTTGGTGAATGCACTCAGTAGGTCAAAAGGTTCTGGTTCCAATCGGCGACCAATGGCGGTCCCGCCGGGAAATTCCGGATAATAATCGTAATATCCCCCGTCATAATTGAAGCGAAAACCAAGCTTTTCAGCCACTCCACCATTTTTGGTGCTTCACGGATGAAGGCTTTATGGCGTTCGGGGAGGTTTGCCGGTCCAACATCACCGATCGCGAGGTCCATAACCTTTCTTGTGTCCGCAACCGGATCGGGGACAAGCCGGTTAGGTTCAATCTAAACTGGTCAGCATAGCGGGGCTTGATTGGCCTTCCCATCTTTTCGAGAATCAGTTATTGTCTCCGTAATTAGTTTTTGGATTTTAGCGCAGAGTCGTTCTAATTCTGGTTGGCTGCTAGCTGCAAATTGTTTTTGGATGGTTTCCTCGGCTGAAAGGCAGATTGTTAGAGTCAACAGTCCATTTGATGGTCCGGTTAACGAGGCGGAGATCAAGCTCCGCAGTGGGAGAAACTGCCAGATGCCGCCATATCTGCCTCCCTTGATTTTCTGGGTGCGCTCATCCTCCCGGATCAGAATCAGTTCCTGGTCGGTCAGGATGGTCAGATGGACGGTGGTCACCGTCCGGTAGAAAGTCCAACCCAGTATTTTCCAGGTGGGTTCAAGGATTTCGGGCTGTAAAACGATCTGGCTGACTTTTTCTCCACGTACCAGGCTGTTCCGGCCAAAATTCATAAACTTGAAGTTCGGCGAGGATAAATAATCGAATTTTGCTCTTTCCGAGATGAAGTCGGCTTCGTCAACACCCAAACAGGCGGGCCGCATTTTGTTCAAGAAGGGGGCTAAAAGAAGGTCACCGGTCGCCGGGTTGAACTCGATCAGCGCAGAACTCTTCAGGCCAGTCGGGGTCACACTCCTGAAAGTGATCCATGAGTACAAAAGAATATTTCCCGTTTCAAGGATTTGCATGGCTGGATACGAAAAATTTTTTTCAACCACCTGGCTGCCAGTCCGTTCGAGTACCTGAATGGCGAACTCGCGCTCAATGATCAGTTTCTCCGTAATGGGTTTATCGATCGGTGGTATCAAGACTACGTACGGAAAGGTCGAGTGATCGGCAAGTTCGGCTTTGAAGAAGTTTTTATAAAGTTCGGGCAGCGCCTCATAGGATTCAATTCTTCTTGGCCAAGACATCATTGTCTGTTTGGCTCCGGTGAGACTGGATAACGCGTTTTTGATATCTTCTGACATGTGGAATAGCCTTTCGGGCGTGAGGAAAATTCAGCGAGTTGGTGTCTTCGATGATGGCAATTTTGACATGCTCATTTCAATCCAACATCAAATCTTTGGAAACATGCCGGGAAAATCCTTTTCATAAATCAGTTCAACGTAAGTTACCATCATCACCAATTCAATCACCTATTCTCGCTTCGCCATTGATAGAAGCGCCATGCGCCCGAACCGGCAGCATTCCCTACCTGGATAAACTTATCTTATCCTAGTTTGGGAAACATGCCGATGTCGATTCCGCTTTGCACATCACGAAAGGTGCCAAAGGCTCCGGCGATGATGACTGCATTGATATCCTGTTCAGTCACTCTGGCCTTTTGAAGAAATTTACGCGTGAGTTGTGTTTTGGGATAAAGGCAGGTCAAGCAGCAGGATAGGCAAACTGCCTGGCAAACAAAGAATCAAAAACGGATTTAGCGGTTTCGCCATTCTGAAGCATTTTGTGAGAGTGGATACCCAGTAACTCGATCAGAGCGCGTGCTTGCTGGCGGCAGGTTTCGCCAATGGATTTGGTTGGTACTTGTTCTTCGGCCAGTGGCGCAGGTGCTAAAAATGGCCATCGCATATCTTTTACCAGTCCGGAGCAAAGGCTATTTTCTGGTAGGTTAGCATTCTTTGCCCATTGTGTCAAAACGCAACACTCGAGTGCGTAAATACTAACCAGACTTTGAGCGGTAACGAAAAAAGAAAAAGAACATCACCAAACCCAGTAGCAGCAATACCACGCACAGTAAAATGACAACCGCAATCGTCCGAATAGGGCCGAAATTATCACTCCCTGGCTGCACTTCAAAGGTCAGGAAGGCAGCCCGATCCACGCCAAACCCTCCTTTATCGGTGCCAATTAACCGGACTTCAACACTGTACAATCCCGGGGATTTCGGGCGGTATTCCGCACTGTATCCTGTTCCCTTGGCATTGAGGGGCAGGTCCGCCAGGGTGCCATCTGGAGCTCGAATCAAAGCAATGGCAGATTCAACCACCAGGCCGGCACCCTGCAACTGTATTTGGGCATCGATGCTGACAGTCTGGCCTTGAGTCAGGATGGTAGGATTAGTCCTGGCGCTCAAAATTGCGCCCCCCACGAAACGGGCATCTATGGAATAATCCGCTCCCTGGGAAAGAGTCTGGTCGGTCGTTTTGAGTTTGATCACCCATTTGCCGGGTTTTGGTTGCTTAAATCCATAGCCCAGGTAAAGCATCATGGCCGGATCGGTGAATTTGATCACGCCATTGCGAACTGGATCCAGAGCGATCACGTTGCCGTTCGCGCCGCGAACTTCTATTTCGAGAGACCTGGATGAATCGTACAGGTTAAAATTCGCCAAACTGACATCGGGATCGATATTTATGGTAACTTCCTCGCTTTCGCCCGGTTGAAGATGCCCGGTATAAGTCCGCGAAAACTGTTCAGAGGTGGCCGTCACTATCGGCGCTTCAAGGTCCGGACGCTGTCCAAATGAATCGGGAAGGTTTTGCAGCAAATGCATGACATTGTTTTCAAAGACCTGTTTTTCGCTGGTCAGGTTGCCATGATATATGGGAAACTGTTGGACATCTTCCAGCTGCACGGCAGTGGCACTGTCGAATGCGACCACGGTATCTGAAGGTGCAGTGGCGCAAGGCGAGGATAGTGGTTCTACCAACAATGTTCCAGCTATCATGTAAAAAGGGATGCCGTGGCGATGAACAACCTGGCGGTTAAAAATATTGACCATGTAATCAGGCAGAATCTCCAGGGAGGCTGGCATTAAATAACCCAGCGCCGCAAGCGGATAGACACAGGCCGACCCGGCCATTGGCGTTCCCAGGAAGATAACCTGGGCTACATTCTCACTGTCCATCACCCGGTCGAGATAATAGCGGGTGATCATCCCACCCATACTGTGGACAAGCAGATCAACTTTTTCAGCGCCTGTTTTTTGTTGAACAGCCGCAATATAGCCCTTCAAGACCTCAGCATTTTGGGCAATCGAATTTGTCCGGCCAGCGGGGTTCGAGGGATCACCGGTATTCAAAACTCCCGGCGCCTGGCCATCGCCCACAGCAAATCCTTGCAACCCAATCGATGCCAGGTAGCCGCCTGGACCAAGGTAAGATTTCCATGTTTCCCAATTGGACAGAAAACCATGGACCATCACGACTGGTCGAGGTTTAATGGTTATTTCCTGAGCTCCGGGGAGCGGTTGGCCATCGATGAAAACGTGGATAGCCCGGCTGGGTTGGGGCACGCCCCCTGGGTTCCAATACCAACCCAGAGCAGAAAAAGGTTCGCTGGTACACGTATCTGCGCCAGACGGCAAGGAACAAGTGGCAATGCTTGCTTCCATGCCTTCCAGAACAAAGGCCGCATCTGTTGCCAATGTAACCTTTGATGGAAGTTTGACCAGTAGTTGGATACGATTGCCATCCACCAATCCGGTCGTTTTTGCAGCGTGACTGTCCAGCATTTGGATCTGAACATTTTCGGTCTGGGCTCTCACCGGCGCGATACTCGCGACAAGAATCATGCAAAGAACAATAAACTTGATCAATTTGTTCATCTTGCCTCCTGAAAATACAAACACTACCAATAACCACTAAATTCTTCTTCGCTAGTAGGATAAAGTTGTTCCATCACTAAGATTCACTTCACTGCCGGACAAAAAATAGTGGCTGACCGCTGGTAAGCTAAACTCCTACCACAGAGCCAGAAGCGAACCATGAGCGACAACCACCAACGCTATCGTAGCATAAGATCAGCACTTTCACAAATATTTTCCAACGGATTGGAAGGCTGCGGAGCAAAGCAGTTGAAACTATTTGCCGCCTTGATTAGCGGTATTGTGGGTGGCAAAAGTACAAACTACCCCAAAATTGCGAGCAAGGTACCCGATCAAACGAAAGCTGAAAGTCGAGTCAAACGCATCTCGCGCTTCATCAATGCAGCAGACCCGAACCAGGAGATTTATTTGATGCCGTTTGCCGAACAGCTATTAACAAACCTATCCAACTTTTCGTTAGTTTTGATCCTGGATGGCAGCGACGTTGGACGTCATTGTGTTGCCTTGATGCTCAGCGTGCAGTTTCGCGGTGGCGCTTTGCCAATTGGTTGGCTGGTTATTTCTGGCAAGCAAGGGCATTTTTCGCAAGAAAGGCCCGTTCAGTTGGTTGCCGCAGTGAAAGAATTGGTTCCACCTGGCGCAGATGTCATCTTTTTGGGAGAAGGCGAGTTTGAGACCTTCTTTTCTGACCAAAAAAGCCGAGCTTTCAATTTGCATAAAAGTCATCTTTCTGATCCAAGCCGCCTGGGTAAGCTGATGATTGCTGCTTGCCAGGCTTATCTTTGGATTGCACAACTCGGACTTTGGCCGTTCGGTCAAAAACTCAACACGATTGTTCATCGTACGGATCGCTGCGATTTGAGCCCGTTTCAACTCGGGTTTCGTGTCCTTGAATATCTACTGGATTTCAATCTGGATATTCCAGTCTCGTTTACCGACTTCTCACACGCCTACCCAGACTTTGTCCGGTAGAGAATATGCGGATGCGGTTGTGCGCCGGGGGGGAGAGTCTGCCGGGAAGAAATTCCCGATCATGGATATATTCTTTGAGGAAGCCAACAAAGTTTTATCGGGCGTGGAGATTTGCTAATCAAATCGTGGTGCGGCATCCGATAACGACAGCAATGCGGCTGCCGGCTCGGTGCCGGCCATTTTGGAAAGCTTGTGGCGGGATGGGTGCAAGTACGGTGTCTTCCTGTACCTGATGGCGCAGACCGTTTCGGCGCTGCCCAAGGGCATTTTCTCTTCCTGCGCCAACCTGTTCCTGTTTCAAACCAGGGATGACACCGATCGCGACATGGTTCTTCCGCACCTGGGGAAGTCTGAGAAAGGCATGGTGAATACGGAATACAAACGCTAGCTGGCGCGTATCCCAAAAACCTACGCCATTACCAAGCCGGGCTACAGCAACGATGTCTTCGACCTGGAGCCGGTGCTGATCCAGCCGGCTTATATCCAGTGTGCAGAACCATCGGATATGGAGATTGTACGGGCGTTGAAAAACCTGTAAAGAAAACGGATATTCTCATTTTTTTAGCTGGTTTGAAAGGAGAAATGATGAAAATCGACTCTAAAGACGACTTCCTGGGTGTTCCAATCCTGACGATCCGGAATTTCCTTCATTGTCGCGAAAGAGTTGTGGCGGTTCTGTTTCAGAAAGTTTTGCACGCCGGGTGCTCAAATTGGGGGCCGAGCGAACTCGAAAAATCCTGGATGAGTTGGCCAGGCAAGGATTTCTCGAAAAGGGTGGAAGTTATCAGGGCGAAGAGTACTGGCAAAATACCATCAAAGGCAATTCGCTTTCGATGGCATCAGTCGCCTGGCCGGTGACCAGGGCCAAGGCAGATCAGATCTTTGCAGATTTTATGGAAAGGGTTCAAAAAGTTAATGATGATCGATATTATCTGTTCAGGGTAACCAGGGTGGTTCTATTTGGAAGTTACATCCGCGATACGCCGACTGTAAACGCTATTGATATTGCCCTTCAGTTGGTTCCTAAAATAGACGATCTGAATCGTCGCGGTGAGATTTATGAGCAGCGCAGGCGGGAAAGCCCGAGGAATTTTCGAAATCTGATCGATCTTATCGGCTGCCCATGAATGAGGTCTGGCTGTTCCTTAAGTCCAGATCACGAGTGTTAAGCCTGCATGATTTCGAGTTGGATCAAGAGCTCTTAAATACCATCGAGCAAAAAGTGATGATGGCTGAATAAATTCAAGGAATAATGGGCTTTGTTCGGATGCAACCACTTTTTGGCACGCATTCCGAATACCCACGTCATCACAAAACCAGGTACAAGTACGGATATTGGGTTTGTCCGGCTTGTTTCAACAAATTACACTTTTCTGGTTGATAATAGAGAAAAGTTAAAGTTTTTTCTGCATACAAACGGAGATAATTTATGAAAAGAGAATATTATTCCAACTCGATTACTGATTTTCGTAATACTACTCCGAATTTAATCCTTGGCATACTTGCGCGAAGTAATGATTTTTCTCTGGAACAAACCCAACGCGACGCATGGCTAGAGGAAATCATCATTTTACAGAAAACGCTAACAAAATTTCAGGGAACCATCTATTTTGAATATTCAATTCCACGCATGGGAAGACGAATCGATGTTGTAGTTCTGATCGGAGGAGTAATATTTGTTCTTGAATTTAAAGTTGGTGAAAAAGAATTTCCATCTTACGCTATCGATCAGGTTTGGGATTACGCTCTGGATTTAAAAAACTTCCATGAGACGAGTCACGACCATATTATTGCTCCTGTCCTCATCGCTACCCATGCCAAGAGTCAGGCAATAATTGTCGCTACCACAACGCACGATGACAAAATGCTGTTTCCAATTAAATCCAATTCACTGATGCTCGAGCAAGTGATTGCCGATATTTTGCATTTTGCAGATGATGTACCCATAGACACACAAAAATGGGAACTTGGTCGATACTGCCCAACGCCAACGATTATCGAAGCGGCTATGGCCTTATACAATGGCCATTCCGTGAAAGATATTTCACGCAGTGATGCGAGCGCGATAAATTTAAGTGAGACCTCCGACGCGGTTGCTGAAGTAATCCGTGTATCAAAAGAGAAGTCCCAAAAATCCGTTTGTTTTGTGACTGGAGTGCCGGGCGCTGGCAAGACATTGGTGGGTCTTAATATTGCAACCACGCATGTAGATAAGAACAACGATCTTTACAGCGTATTTTTGTCCGGTAATGGTCCACTGGTTGCGATTTTACGTGAGGCTTTGGCACGTGACAAAGTTCGTCATGAGAAAGAACGGGGAAAGAAAATCAAAAAAGCCGAAGCGCTAAGCGACGTTAAGATGTTCATTCAAAACGTTCACAATTTCCGCGATGAATGTTTGGTTGATTCCCAAAGACCACCAGTTGAACACGTTGCCTTATTTGACGAGGCGCAACGTGCGTGGAATCTACAACAGACTGCCAATTTTATGCGCCAGAAGAAAAATACGCCGAATCAACCAATCTGAGCCTGAATTTTTGATCTCGTGCTTTGATCGCCATCTGGACTGGGCAGTTGTGGTATGTCTGGTTGGTGGAGGTCAAGAAATAAATACGGGCGAGGCGGGTATCAGCGAATGGATTGAATCCCTAAATCGTTCTTTCCCAGATTGGCACATTTACATTTCATCACGTTTGACAGATAGTGAATATGGTGCCGGGAAAATATTAGATCAAATCAAAGCGCGCCCAAATATCGTTCAAAAAGATCAACTGCATCTTTCTGTTTCAATGCGTTCGTTTCGCGCTGAGGATGTATCTTTGTTAGTAAAACAATTGTTAGATTTGGATGTCGACAGTGCGAGCAAGACCTTATCAAAAGTAAAAAACAAATATCCAATTGTTATTACTCGTAACCTTTCAAAAGCAAAGCTTTGGTTAAGAGAAAAAGCTCGCGGATCAGAGCGGTATGGAATTATAGTTTCATCACAGGCGGAACGGTTAAAGCCATACGCAATTGATGTCAAGTCACCGATGGATCCAATCCATTGGTTCCTCGATGGAAAAGAAGATGTGCGCTCATCCTATTATTTGGAAGATGTTGCAACTGAATTTCACGTGCAAGGGCTTGAGCTGGATTGGGCATGCATAACTTGGGATGCTGACTTTAGATACTCCAAAGATGGCTGGGAACATCGGTCATTTGTTGGGGACCATTGGAATCATATTCGGAAAACCGAACGTCAAACGTATCTCAAAAATGCTTATCGCGTTCTTTTAACTCGCGCTCGGCAAGGAATGATAATTGTCGTTCCGGAAGGCGATGCGGAAGATTTAACCCGTAAATATGAATTTTACGATCCCACATTTGAATATCTGCAAGAAATCGGCTTTGATGTCATTTGAACCCGCCTAATCTCTTATATGTTTGCATAATAATCACGACTTGAACACAAACAAGCTTTGGTTTCTTATAAACTTTACATTTGAGACTTCTCTGCAAAAAGGTCACTCCGCCAATTTTCTTCGGAGAAAGTGGGGATGAAATTGGCAAGAACGTATCGAATATCGAATAATCACATTTTTATCACAGCACAGAAATGGCTTGAAAATGTATTCATTCGGTAACGGTTGAACAATTCAATGTTTAGAATCAATCTACTTATTCATATCGCGAGCGAACTTCAGCGAGAAATCCCCTGTTATCCGTAGATTGCTTGCGGCCAAAGAACAAGTGCGGCGGCTTGCAACGATATATCGAAGCAGCTAAGTTGTTTTAGCTATTGCTGACCATTACAGAAATGGTCAGCAATAGCCATAAATATGGGAGTAAGTTGAAATCATTTTTTGAAAATCAAGTTATTGCGATAGAGTCACAAACGATTTTCGTTGATTTTTGCTTTTTCTGGACCTGACTCGTTTGTTATCCTTTATTGACTCATTTGGGATGAACATAATCTCCACGACCAGAAATCACATTTCCCACTCCACCAATAGGATTGTCAACGTCTCCATAATAACGGGGTATTAAGTCAATGTGGACATGCGGAACAGTTTGGCCTCCCGCATTTCCTATATTAACCCCGATATTAAAACCATCTGGGTTAAAGCGTTCCATGAGTAACATTTTTGCGCGGTCGGTAACAAGCCGACATGCAGTTTTTGAATGTTCGGAAAGGTCAAAATAATTTTCTACATGATGTTTTGGAATAATTAACGTGTGACCATTTGAAACTGGGTATTTGTCCAGCATTGCAAAAGCCGTTGCTGACTCAGTAATTATTTCCCGATCAGGATTTGGTGTACAAAAAGGGCAGTTGGCTTTTGCCATAGTGCTAATTTGATTAAAATGCCGATACTCGTATATTTCGCAATGTTCAGATTTTAATATGCTTCGGTAAGGCAATACAATGTTGCACTGATAAACATCAAGGCCATGTTTAACATGCGTCCGAAAACCATTGTGTTGAATATCCCGCCGGACTGTGAAATAGGCGCGACCCGTTGGATTAAGAAGTTCTGAAACCGCCATCAAGACGTGCACTTGTTCTTCTGGCAACAAAACATTAAGAACGTAATTACATAAAATGGTATCAAATTGCCCCGAGGGAGCTTCAGGGGCATAGTGTGGGTCATAACCAGTCACTTCGTACCCCTTTTTACGCAAAAAATCTACATCTATCCCACTTCCACAACCAAAATCCAAAACTTTACCCTGGACTAAGCCGGCTAAAAGTAAGTGCTTTGTAGGGTACGATGGATACTTGCGTTCTTTGATGGTTAAGTGGCTGTTCGGATTTTTGGGAGATTTATACACTAGCTTCATTTTGGATAACTCCATTGAGAAGCAAATCCCATATTTATAGCAATTTGAACTTGAGGTGCAATTGCAGAAAGTAACGTATTTCTAAAATCGCCAAATGATAAATTCTGAATTTCAATTACTGAGCTAGCTTTTAATAATATGGCATAATCTTCAAGCAAGCTGACTTTGGGTGATGCTGCAACGGCTTGTACAGCCTTATATTGCATTTCGACAAATGGGGCAAAATAGAGGGCAAGGTCAGGCAGGTTATCACTTTTCGCAGAATTTATGTTTTTGGATGTTGGGATAATATTCCATAGCAAGTCATGCCCCACAAAGCGCCATGGTAAAAAATGATCAAGGGAATAATCGCCCCTTTGCATATTTTGGCCTGAATATATACAAGGTAATGATCCTGCACTTTCAACAACCAGTGTCCAAAACGCCTTTGCCCGTTTCAAATCTCTTTGTAAGGGTTCAAACAGTTTATTGGGAATATTAGGGACATTGGGATTGTTTTTTTGAACATAATTGACCAAATGCCATAAGCAAAAGCCGGTCAATATTGGCAAATTCCGGTTAAGGTATTCGAACCAAATAGGGTGAATTTCAATACCTTGCAAAGGTTTAGAAATGAATCGATAAAGGCATGGTGTTGATGATTCGTCAAAAGATTTTTGCGATAAAACTTCAATGTGTGCATTCACTTCCCAATCGATTAATCCACGTAATTCTTGCACAAAAAAAGGCCGCAAAAACCTGAAAGGAACATATTGCCCAAAACTCTTGATTTCGCGTGACATATCAGAGTCTTGGGTAAGGTATTCTCTTATGGTATTGATCACTTCTTGGCGTTTGGTATTTATTGGTAAGTCGGCGTGACTACCTATTTGGGTAGCCATTTGCCCTAGTCGATCTTGTTTTCCTAATGAAATCCGAAAATAATTGGTTGGATACCAAACACTTGCTACCATCCGCGCAAGTAAATCATCCATTGCAATTGTTCGAGACTGTTTGTTTTGAACATGTTCCAATATCGCTAAAAACCAATAAAACTTGTACGAGTTGGTTACATTATTAAAACCTGCAGCCAGACGCTCTACGGGTAGTAAGTTAGAATTCGGTAAAGTAACCAACATGGTTATTCCTAAAAATTGGAAGTGGAATGAGATGCCTTATGAAGTTTACCACTGAACAAGGGCCGATAATTTTTTTTGAATACCACTTAATCATAGCACGGGCGTTCTTATCATTGTAGTGTTAGATTTACTTTTGGCTGACAAATAAAAGCAGAACTTAGCTAGAAAATAAATTCTAAAAACCTTGCGCAAATCCTGATCCTTTGCTAAGATCATCCCCAACAACTGAATAACCTTGGCCATTCGGTCGCCAAAACTTCCTGTGAAATTCAACCTTAGAAGCGACCACCCACACTATATCTTTGGGATTCAAAGATCACTGGTGCCGGTGGTCGCTTTTTGCGTTAAGCCCCGGTATCGCACGGGGAAGCTCCGACGCTTTTCGGAACCGCTGACGCGCTGGATGAACTTGCCAGGGTAAGCCCACAAAGCAGCAGAAACACAATGGAAAAGAAGAAACGCTCGCCCGTCATGGTAATCGGCTTTGCCATCCTGATCGGTTTTCTGGTCATCGCCCTGTTGAATGGTGTGAACTTCCCCCGAAAAAAATGGACACCAGGTTAAGCAGAACCTGTAATCAACCTGGAGAAAACCATGCAAGCAATCTACCGCCCGGTTCATCGACCCTGAAACTTAAAAACCCGGTCGCCCGGCTGCATGGTGGGGCGACCAATGGGGGGTAACCCCGGCAGTGGCATTCAGCCGTTATAATGGGATTGTGAAACGAAAAAGAGTGCTTGAGAGTTTGTTGTTGTTTTACCTGGTGGTCGGGCTGTTTCTTCAACCAGCCAGTGTGCAGGCTGCTCGAACGGTTGATGTAGCGGCCTATGATTTGATCGCGGCGATGAATTCTTTGCGGGTTTCCAGCGGCTTGCCGGCGTTGGTTGAAGATCCAATCATTGATGCTGTCGCCCAATCTACAGCACAGATCATGGCCGATAGCCAGATGTCATGGCATATTGGCAATGTTTCCGGGCGTTTGCAATCTGCAGGTTATGGCGGCGGGTCCAAGGTTTGGGCGACCGAAAATTTCGCAGTCGGCAACCAGACTTCCATTGATGAGATCATGGTAGTCTGGTCGGATGCCGACCATATGCTGCCAGCGGTTATCCCGGCATATTGTAATGTTGGCGCAGGGACGGCCAGGGCTGCCAATGGAATGACTTATTATATTTTGCAGGCCGCGTATACCGCGGGAAAATCCTGTGGCGAATACACATCTACGGGGACATCTTCTACGAGCGGCACTACCACAATCCAATCTGGTGGTGCAGCCAGCAGCGGTGTGTCGCAGTTGATCATGCCGGTTAAGATTGCTACCCCAGATGCGGAGGGCAAGGTCTTCCACGTGGTCCAGGCAGGTCAGTCTTTCTGGGCAATTGCAATTGCCTATAAAATCACGATCAAGGATCTGAAAGGTTGGAATAACCTGTCTGAGGATGTCAATTTGAAAATCGGGCAGAAACTGTTTATTCCGGGCAGCAATACGGCGGGTTATGTTACGCCAACGCAGACTGGGGCCATCCAGGTGAGCACGGCGGACGCTGATGGTCGGATCAACCATGAAGTGCAGTCTTATCAAACCTTGAGTACTATTGCGCAGGCGTATGGGACGACAGTGGAGAAAATTCTGGCGCTGAATGGTTTGCAGGCCGATTGGCCCTTGCGTATCGGGCAGAAGTTGATCATCCATCCGGGGAATGTCACGCCGAGCGCGACTTTGCAGCCAGTGCAGATGCTGACGCCCGCCAGTGATGGCAAGTATTATCACACGGTGCGGAGTGGAGAAACGTTGTCTTGGATTGCGAACCGCTATGCTGTGACGGTCAATGAATTGATGGTCTGGAATGGGCTTTCGGATGCGTCGATTATCCGCACAGATCAGAGGCTGGTGCTGCAGGTGACTCCGCCGGCGACTTTAACGCCAACAGTTGTGCCGGTTACCGTGACGGTCACTCTCACGCCGGATATGCCAACTTTGACTCCCGAACCTGCCAGCTCTACACAGCCGGCAACTCAGGCAGCGCAAAGTTCTTCAGGTTTGTTGGGTGGCGCGATTTTACTGCTTGGGCTTGGTTTGGGGCTGGCTGTGTTTTTTTACCGCAGGCGAGATAGCTCGTGACGGTCTAAGCGGAACCCGGGCTAGGGATTGGATATTTAATTGGATGCGTCGGCACTGTCGATCAGCCAGGGTCGGTCGGCGGGACCTTTTACGAGGAACATGCGCTGATTGAAGACAGAGTTTGTGCCATTCAACATGTTGTAACGGACTTGTAGGAGCACCTGGGCATAATCGGCGGTCGAAAATTCGGTGGAGGCTTGCAGAATCTCAACACTGGCGACTGTGTTCCAGTAGGGGACGTAGTCAAGATCATACGAGAAGGTGTGATCCAGTCCTTTGCTTCTTGATGAAATGAAGTCCGCTGAGAGCCAGGACCACGCTTCCTGATAGATGCGGTTGTTGATCATGTTGTAGTAGGCGCGCAGAAACTGAATTGGATCTGAGAGTGCCCCTATGGTGGGAGTTAAACTGGCCGCGCTGGCACTTGTGGCTGTCGGGATTGTAGTGAGACTGACGGCTGTGCTCGCGGCTGTGCTCGCAGTTGTGCTGGCAGGCTTCACTGTGGCTGATGGTTTGGGTGTGGCTGATGGTGGCCTGGTTTTGCTTGGAATTGGGGTCAGGCTGGGGGTCAGGCTGGGCGTTTCGGTGTTGGTGGGGATGGTACTGGGTGTAAAGGTCAGGGTGGGTGTTGTGGTGTGAGTTTCAGTAGGGGTCAGTGTGGTGGTTGGGCTGGGTGTTCGGGTGCTGGCGGGGACTCGCGTCAGGGTCAGGGTCTGCGTGACGGTCATCGTGCTGGTTGCGCGCCAAAAGAGTGGCGTGGTGATAATCCCCTGGCTTGTTAAGTAATAGTTGATATTTGAGTAGGCGATCAAGACCAGGAAGCTGATGAAGGTCAAGATCAGGATGATGCCTGCCATTAGTCGCAGGAAAATCAGTCCGGCAGCTTCCGGGGTTAGGGTAAAGCCACAATTCTCACATATGCGGGCCGTGGGTGAAACTGGGCTATTACAATTGGGACAGGTACTTTGCATATATCAGCCTGATGGTGGGGTTTTCCGGTCGGGGCTGTTGGGGTAAGGCCGGGTTGGTGGTTGAAGTGTTTGAAGATGGATGTCTATATGAATAGTGTACTCGAAATTTGGGGGATGTTGATGGTTTATTTTTAATCTCTAGATTCGACTGGATAACCCAAAAATTTGATCTTGCAGTAACGTCTTGAGGGTCTTGTTGATTGGAACCTGAAAAAGCGCCACACATTGTCATCACTGGTAGCCCTATTGAAATGTTATTTAGGGGTTTGTATAATGGAAGCGAGGCGTAGGTAAGTTTTTGAATGTTGGTGTTCTCAGACTAACCTACACGCGCGCAACCGAATTATTTTTGCAAAGAATCCAGAATGACAGACGAAAATAAGCCCGAGACGCAGGTCAGCTGGGGAGCGAGCTAAAACGCAAGGCGGCTGAAAGCGCCAGGAAGGATGCAGCGGCAGCTTGGATTCAGACGAATGATACTGAAAAAATGACGGTTGATGCAAATAAGCACGGCATGGCGCTGGCCATGGCGGCAGGAGTGTGACCTATGCTGTCGTGGGCAGTTCGGAAGTCGGGCTGATCAGCCATGCGGATTTTGATGAGCTTGCTGCGTTGACGAAGGCGTTATTTAGGGAATCCAGGGAGGCTGATTATTTTTAGTCTGGGTGCGAGTGGATGGTGATGTGCAGGTTGCAATAGTGAGGCAAAGGTGCTTTAGCGGTAGGAGGTCTGGCATGCGGGTTAGTTTTATTTATTTGGGTGTAATTTGGGCTATTGCCATGATTATTTTAGTAGGTTGCGGACCTGCGGAGCTGGTTTTGACTGCCACACCGGAACGTGTGGCGCAGGCTGGGGCCGAAGATTGGGATGATCGCGAGGTTTTTCGGGTGGGGTTGGTGGCTGCAGAGCACAAAACGCTTGACGAGCTGCCGGGGGCGAGTGTTTACCATATCGATGTGCGGCTCATGGATGATTATTCAGGGCTGGAGGGACAGGAGCGGGTGCGCTATACCAACCAGGAAAATGTTCCACTTGATAGCCTATATTTCCAATTGTTTCCTAATATGGAAGGCGGGAAAACCAGGCTGACTAAGGTTATGATCGCTGGGCAGGCGGTGGAGCCGATTTATGAAGACACTGGCAGCACGGTGCGGCTGCCGTTGGGCAGATTGTTAGCGCCGGGCGAGCAAGTGGTGGTGCAGATGGATTTCCTGGTGGATGTGCCAGACAAGCCAGGTGGGAGCTATGGATTGTTCGGTTATATGGGCGAGATACTGGCGTTGGATGGGTTTTACCCGGCCATTCCTGTATATGATGAGCTTGGCTGGCACAAAGGGCAGATACCGGCCAATTCTGATACAACCTTCCAGGATGCCAGTTTTTATGTGGTGCGGGTGACCGCGCCGGCGGCGTTGGTACTGGTGGCATCTGGGGTTGAGGTGGAGAAGACCCGCAAGGATAATCAGCAGGTGGTGACATTTGCGGCTGGTCCGGCGCGCGATTTTTACATGGCCGGGAGCGAACGGTTTGTGGTGATGAGCGCGATGGCGGGTGAGACGAAGGTCAACAGTTATGCATTTAAGGTTTTCGATGATGGCTCGCGTTTGGCCCTGCGCACGGCCGTGAACGCGCTAAAAAGCTACACCGAACGGCTGGGGGCTTACCCGTACAGCGAGTTTGATGTAGTTAGGAATGGCTAAAAAATAACTTACCTGTTTGCCGATGAAAGGATTTATCCTCAGGAAAAAGAGCCAGAGGATACTGCGGTGGAAGCTCCATATTCAGAAACAATAACCGAAAACATGAAGTTCATCTTTTCTCAACT